>NZ_ATYM01000010.1 GCF_000427685.1 Haloplanus natans DSM 17983 | reverse complement strand
TCCAGTAGTCGTCCGCTGTTCGGATCGATCCCTCGGGCGGTGAGACGTAGCCGTGAGCAACCTGCCGATGCCAGTCGTCCGCTTGCGTATATCTGAACGATTGAACCCGCACAGACGCCCGTACGCTCGCCTCTTTCGCCCACACACCCCAACAGTCCGGGCACGACCGGGCACCGCACACACGAGCCTTGAATCGCGTCTCTCCGCACGTCTCGCACACCGCTTCCGGGTACCACTCGCCACAGCCGCTCCCTCGCTCTCCCTGTCCGGGTAGTACCCACGTCGCCTGACCGAACGGCTCCAGCCCCTCCGACCACTCGCCGGGCGACGAGCGCCCGGCTCGCTCCACAGCTCGCGACGGTTCCGAGCTCGAGGAGGAATCGAGCGGCCGCCGGTCAGACATGAGCATATCGCTACTCATGGGAACCACCGGCTAAGCGCCTCATTCGGTGGAATACTACGCTTCGGGAATTACTTTCCCGCAAGTGCAGGATATAGTACGCCGACCACACCGCCACTCGTTCACGGCCTCCGGCCGGGGCCTCCGGCCGTCTGTCCTCCCAGTTCCCGGCCCTCCACACCCACCCACCTCCACGACCTCGCGGCCGCTGCGCGGCCGCTCGGCTTTCGCAGTCGGATGAACGGGCCGGCCATCTCGCATCACCGTAACGGCTTTGCGGACGGCGGGAGAAACACGAACCAGCGACGACCCAGTTGGTTAGTGAGTCGGTGGCCTTCCAGGTTCCAAGTGTCCAGCCGCCGACTGGGGTCTTTCTGGTCCGGGGTCCTCCCGGACTTCCTCTCACGTTGTGAGTTCCTTCTGTCCCTCCCGTTGCTCACCTACTGCCTTAGTTTTACCCGTCGCGGGCTTCTGGTTTGTGAGGAAACCGGACATAATCGACCCGTCCACGCCGGCCGTCGCCGTGATCGAGGCGGAGATCGGGCCGAATCTTTCCGACTTCACACCGAAACCGGACACCACGATCCTACTCCTCGCTCCCTCGCGTTGCTTCCTCGAGCTCGTCGACGAGGTGAGCGAACTGTTGGAGTTCTCTACTGAGTTCGATCCAGTCGCGCCGCGTCACCGGCTCGCCCTTCTTCGCCTTCGCGACGATCTCGACCCATGCCGACCGGAGACGGTCACCGCGGAACTCCATCGTCTCGACGAGGAGACGACGGCCGAGACTCTCCCAGTTTGCAGTCTGTGCTGTCGAAAGACCTTCCCCCTGTCCGGGGGTATCGTCGTTTGCTGTCATGGTCTGGCAGCACGGGTCGGGGTGTTCCTGCACCCCGGCCGTTTCCACGCCGACGAGCGGCGCGTACGTCCTTCCCGTGCTACATGACCCACGGAGCGGGACCGTGATAAGGTTTCTCAACTGGCAGAGCCTCATCACCTCGATGCCTTCCAGAGTCGGTAAGTCGGCCAGCCGACGAAGATCGCGACGAGAATCACCGCCGCCACCGTCCCGGCGGTCGTCTCGTCACTCCACAGCCGCCACGCCGACTGGACGGCCTCGACGCTCTGTTTAGGGTGCATCTACACCACGGCGGGCGGCGCGCCCCCTGCACCGCCGTTGCCACCGTTACGCCCCCCGGCGAGGAGGAAGCCGATCACAGCGATGATCGCCACGACCAGCAGGCCACCGCCGCCGCCCTCTTGGTCGTCGCCCTCCTCGACGCTCCCGCCGTCACCGTCGTTGGGCGCAGGCACCGTCGACGCCTCACGCTCGGTAGAGTCGCGGTCCTCCGAGGGGGGACCGCCACTCCGAGGGTTGTCGACGCTCACCGCCCCCGCGTCGGCGTCCGAGTCGGTCCCGGGACCGTCGCCCGGGCCGTCGCCCGGGTCCATCCCGGCCTCTATCTCCTCCCTGTGATCGGGACCGTGTTCGCCCTTGTGAACGGGATCAGACGACCCCGAGATGTGCTGTTCCACCGATTTCGCGTTTGCCTTCTCCTCCCCGCAAAGCGGGCAGGTGGCCGGGTCATCAGAGACCATACCCGGGATAGGGCCGGGATGCACTTACCCGGCGAACCGTTCCGGCACCCCGCCGGCCCGCCATCGTAGACCGACAGTAAAGCGTCTCTCGCGACACTTCTAACGGTAAATTACCGTTCGACTCACGGCCGGGACGGAGGCGGGTCCATGCCGGGCCTTCAGTCTAGGATCTCCTCGAAGGCGGCTCTCGCGTCTTCTTCAGTCCGTGGACGCTTCAGCCCCGGCGGAGGTTCCACCCGCCCGAGACGCCAATCTCGGGCCATTCTCATCCGCTCACGAACGTCGGGAGGCGGGTCGTTGTGTTCGAGGAAGGCACTCACGTCGAACACGTCGATCAGCATCCCGTCGCAGTCTTCCTCGGGACAGTCGCCCACGTCGTCGCTATCCGGCCGTAACTCGTCGTCTCCTTCGTCACTCGTCTGTCCCGCCACCGCTTCTATCTCCCTCTCTAAGACCGACATAACACCTTCAGACGGCTTTTCGTGTTGCCAGTCTTCAGTAGCGTCCTCGACGAACACGCTGTTCGCCAAGTCGCCGTACCACGTCAGTACCTGCTTAGTCGAACCCTCGCGGAATCCCGTGTGAGACAGCAGGTAGCGGAATGCTCCGTACAGGTCCTCGTGACTGTCGCTATCGTGAATCCCACCGAAATGGGTCATGGAACGCTTGAACTGGTACACCCACCCGTCGGCCCTCTCGCCCCCCGGCTCCATATCCGCACCCGTGAAGCCGATGATGTGGTAGTGTGGCGACCACTTGATGAACCGCTCCATCCCCTCTATATCGTTGCGTAGCCACACCCAGATACCGTAATCAGGGTCTTCCTCCCGGTACCGCTCTTTCGCTTCCTCTGTCGGTCGGTACGGGTGCGGTATCACCGTGAATCCACGCCACCCCTTCGCCTTCGCGATCTCGGCCGCTCTCGACCGACCG
>NZ_ATYM01000009.1 GCF_000427685.1 Haloplanus natans DSM 17983 | reverse complement strand
CTCGAGGTTGGCGATTCGCTCCTCCGGCGTCAGTGCCTGTTCGGACTCGAACGGTTCGCGGAGGAGGTCCTGATCCCAGTGGTGTCGAAGGAGGTCCCGAGCAACGCTCTCGTACGACGCTCCGTCATCGGCGAAGTGTCGGACGTAGCTCGGACAGATCGTGATTGCATAATCCACTGGAAGAGTGAACGTCCGCCCGTCAACCGAGATCTCGAACCGCTTGCCGATCTCAACCTCGTCGAGGTCGGTGTGGTGGGAGAGGCAGTGGCCGTCAGCGATCCCGGTTCGGGTGTCCGCAATCCGGAGTGCTGTCTTCACATTGTGGCTGTCGGATTCGTCTTGGAGGTCAACACCGTGGCCCGGATCCGGTGACTCGACGGCTTCGAAAATGGGCATCACTTCACCTCCTCGTATTCGATGACGGCGACTGCATGCTTTGCCTGCGGGACGATCTGCCAGTCGACGAGTTCGACGTCGTCGCGCTCATTGAATTCTCGGATCGGACCGCCGAGTTCGGAGCGGATGTTTTTAACCCGCCGTGTAGCGACCGGCATGATCAGTCCTCCAGGCGAATAGCGTCAGCGAACGTTTGCTCGTCGTCGTCGGCCCGCTGTTCGACGTCGTCCATCATGTCCGAGTCGTCCCCGATGCGGATGGCGTCGGCGGACGTCTCCCCGACGGCTCGGCGCTCGACATCGGCTTCTTCGTCGAACCAATCGGGCTCGAATTCGGGGTCGTCCTCATCATCCTGTCGACGCATCCGCTCCCGGATCCGGCGGAGGCGTGCCCGGGAGACGTAGCCGTCGCCGGCCCTTTCCTTCGCTTCGCGTTTGTGCTTCCGTTGTCGTGCGGTTCCGGTGAGGGCGAGGACTTCGTCGGCGTCCTTCGCGCGCTGCTCCACGTCGCGGACGGAGTCGACTTTGTCGCGATTCTCGTCGCCGGCGAGTTCTTCAGGTGCGTTCTCACCGTCGGCGGCATCCTCGTCGGTCGTGTGCGATTCGAGGATCGCCTCCACCTCGTCAGCGGGGATGCCGAACTGATCGGCGATCTCCTCGGCAGCCCCTCGGGTGTCCAATCGCTGCTCGAGAACGTCACCCGTTCGGCGGCAGATGTCCGCAAGGAGCTCCTGCTCCCCGGTCGCGCGCTGTTCGATGTCGTCCTCAGTCTCCTCGACGACGTCGGCGGTCTTCCGCCAGACCTTCGAGAGGAATCTCTGTTCGGTGTTCGGTTGGTCGGTTTGGCTCATGAGTCAGTAGTGGGTGCTGATTCGCGGTCGGGTAGCCACCCGGCCGTGGACGGTGCTGCTAGTTGCGATCGCAAAGCCCGCCCAAGGAGTCGAACCTCGGGCGGAAGAGAGAGTTGACGAACTCGAACAGGGGCCCTGTTCGCTCTCCCCAGGTGGGCCCGTTTCCGGGGGTCATCGCGAGGCGTCGGCATCAGTCCGGCTCAAGCTCGCCGGTCGTTCGTTCCTGCAGGTCGTCACCCCTCCCGCGCCACGCGGACGGCGTCGACGTCGTCGGGTGTGCCCTCAGCCGGGCCGAGGATATCGCGCCCCTCCTGCTCGGCGTTTTCCCGTCGCATCACGAGCTCGCGGTTGATGACGATGATCGTGTCGGCATCCGGGTCGGGGTCGGTCGGGTTGCCGTCGGCGTCGACGAAACTCGCCGTCGAGATTGTGGCGGTAGACGACATCGATACAGCTGTTTGGGTCGCCGGATTTGAGGTCCTCTAGGGCCCGCTCGAGTTCGCGCTCGCTTCTCCGGGTCATTGCTGTGCGTCCTCCAGGGCCTCGATCCGCTTGCTCAGCTCCTCGAGCGTTCGGTCGTTCGTCACCTGTCGGCGGACGTTGGTGGCGTAGGCGAGTGCCCGAATCCATTTGATCCGGACCTTCTCGTTCTCAGCGTCGTAGACACGCCCCGATTCGACCTTCCGCCTAGCCTCCTCGATCGCGACGTCGAGCGTTTCGAGCATCGCGTCGTAGTCCTCGGGAGTGGCGCTCTCGCGCGTCGACTCCTGGCTCACGGCGTCTCCCCCTGGGACTGCTTGTGGAGTCGCTTGATTCGGGGATCCGTCTCGCCGTAGACGTCGTCGGCGTCGTCGATGGTGGTGAGGTCATCGAGCAGTTTCCGCGTGTCCTCGTCGAGAGGCTGCTCAGTAGGCCGGCCGGGATCGGGGTCCGGCGACGCGCCGGCTAGCTCGTCGACCACCCGCTCGATCTCGCGCTCCGAGCGCCGGGTCACGGTCCCTCCCGCGTCGTGATCGCGATCACCGCAGGCGCTCCGCTCTCTCGCGCGCCCGCACTCGCGTCGGTGCTCATCGAACGATCCCCCGGGGGTTCAGGCAGCTATATCGGTGTCTCATCGGGTCTATGTCTGAAAATCGTCGCTCTACAGGGTCACTTACTGACGGCTTCGACACGGGTTGTCGACGGTCACGCGTCGACATCGACGTGACGGCGGATCACGTCGTCGAACGAGTCGCCGTCGCGCTTCAGCTCGTCGAGGCGGTCGTACGTCTCTCCGGTGATGCGAATGTTGGTACTAAGCTGGGGCATGGGTCGGTGTGAAAAGGCGCCGGCTACCGCTGCCGGTACCGCCGCCCGCGGCCAGGTGGAACCTTCCTACGGGCGGGGTTGCCGTCAATTCATATGTGTGCAGCCAGTGGCAAAAAGCTTGTGTCAGCATAGTCAGCGTCTCGATTTCGGGGGGTATGGGGGGAGGGTGAGAAGGGCCCTCGCGAGGACGTGATAGTCGTCGGTGTCCGCGTCGTTCGCGTCGTCGACGGCGCCGGCGAGGACCTCGCGATCGACGTCGTGGTCGGCGTCCTCAAGGAGGTGCTGAGCGACCTCGACGAGCCACTCGGTCGGGCGGCTCCCCTCAACGGCGTCGTTCGGAACGCGGCCACAGGTCCCGCAGAACAGCTGGGAGCCGTCGCGAAGGCGCCCCCGCGTGGCCTCAGTCGTCGATCGGAGGCGGTGGTGAGCGTCGACGGTGCCGTCCTCGGCGAGGCGGTGCCCGGCAGCGTGGAAGGCACCCTTCGTATCCCCGACCGAGAGGTGAACGGCCTCGGCCTCGTCGAACTCAGGGTAGTACTCGCGGACTTGGGTCGCGCAGTAGGTGCAGCGCGTCGGGTCCGTGAGGATCGTCTCGATCTCGTCGGCGAGGGCGTCAACCTCGGGGTCGGGCGCGGACGCGTAGCTCCCGCAGAAATCCCCGAGGGTAGCCTGGATGACTGTCATCCAGCACCCCCAGCGTCGGCGAGGGCTGTCTGTGTGGTCGGATTCCCGACCGTCACGGTCGTCGCGGGTAGATCGGGATCCTCGGAGAGGCTCCTGGCGACGTAAACCCAGGGGTCGATGTCCGGAAGACGGCGCCGTAGGAGCGCCTCGTCGTAGGTGCCGCCGGTGAAGACGGCTGTGAGGAGGTCGGTCGGGGGGTCATCGGTCAGTGCGAGGACGACGTCGAACAGTAGGTCTTGGCGAGCGGCGGCGGTGTCCTCGAGGACCGCCGGGCGGATCGGTTCGCCCCGTTCCTCGCGAGTGGGGAGGGAGAAGCGGAGGCCGTCCTCGGTCTTCTCGACGAGCGTGAGGGCGGCGAGGGTGTCCGTGTGGCGGTGGATCGACGCGGTCGATACGCCGGCCGCCTCGGCCAGGTCGGACGGCGTGAGCGCCGTTTTCGACCGGAGTAACGCCTGGATTATCTTACCGACGGTCGGTGGCGCATCGGGGAGGAGTCGGTCGGCCTCCAGGTGGCCGAGAGCAGCTCGTACCTCGTCGAGCGTGATGGCTCGGGGGATCCCCTCGCTTCCGAGAGTGTGGAGTGCGTCAGCGACGGCGTAGGGGGAGCTGGTGAGTGTCCGGAGGATCGTGACAGCGTCACGAGTCGGGTCGAGATTCTTCTCGCCGCCCATCCGAGCGACCGTCTCGGCGTAGGTACTCCGGTCGGGGATCTTGACTGGCACCTGAATAGCAATCTCGGGGGCCTCCTCGTGGACCGGCGCCGGGCCCGCAGCGAGGTGCCCCTCAACGTGCCTGGCAAGACGGTGGACGTCCGGGCCGCGAAGGATGAGCCCCCCGATGTAGCGCCCCAGCGGATCGGCGGCGTCGACGTCGACGCTGAAGGCACCGGCTCGCTTGTCCTCCCGGCGCTCGTACACCTGTCTGTACAGCGTTCGATCTGAGTACTCTGCCTGGATCGCGGCGCTGACGGTGACGGCGCGGGCGATCTCGCTGAGTTTGTCGTGGGAGAGCCATCGCGGAACGCGGAGTTCGCGAACCACGTCGACGCCGGCGACATCGAGGAGGTGGACGATCGTCCCGGCGAGGCCGTGCGCCGACCGCACGATATCGCTACGGAAGGCGTCGCGGTCTCGTTCGTGGTCGCCCTGGTGGAGTTGCGTCGTCATGTCGGCGAGGTCCTCGCCCCACTCGATCAGCCGGTCGCGGAGTTCCTGGCCGTCTTCAGCTGCCTCGGCAGAGAGGCCGCCGATGCACCGGCCGTCGCGAAGGACCTCGGGCGGGACGTCGATTGCCTCAAGGCAGTCCGTCGGAAGCGCTCGGTCGAACAGCCGCGGCGACGCTAAACTCAGCGCGGTGCTCACCGTGTACTGGAGGGCCCCAGTTGCCCTGACCGCAACGACCACCTCGTCGCGATCGTCGTTGTACGAGACCCACCGAGTCCGCGTGTCAGTGTCGTCGAAAGGAGCCTCTACGGCGGTGATCGCGCCGTCCTCAGCCGCCGCAGCGGGAGCGTGGTGCGCCGGGCGGTTGCAGTAGCGGGTGCGGTAAGGGGTGGTGCTGTCGGCGGCATCGGCCTCGGCGGGGGAGGGGCTCCCGTGCTCGCGCGGGGTTACCACGGCCTGTTTGGAAACCTGAGACTGATCTTTAAACGTAGCGTCGAGTTCTGCTTGCCGGCCGTGTTCGGCGTCGAGAGCGTCCACAAACGCCGATCCCGCTGGCCGGAGTTCGACGCGAGTCTCCGACCGGGGGCCGTACCGTTCGACGAGATCGAGTTCCTCGAGGTCGCCGAGAAGCTGAGACACGCGCCCTTTCGACACCGTCGACGCCGCGACGAGTTCCCGGTAGGGGAGCGTCTCGCCCGGCTCTTCCGCGAGTCGGCGGAGGAGCGCCACCTCACGACTGTTCGGATCCAGTTCGACCCGTGCGGCCTCGACCGCGTCGTCGACGGTGGGTGCCTCCTTCCGGTGGGCATCGACCGCGTCGCTAAACGCGGCCGGGAGAACGTCGCGGTGTTCCCGGGCCAGCAGTCGGGCCGTGAGGCCGGTCGTGACAACTCGCACGTCACACGCCGTCCCCAGGCGAGCCAGCAACGAGAGGACCGCCTCGCGCTCCGCGTGCGGCCGCTCGCGGAAGTCGGACGAGAGCCGCACTGCGAGGGTCGGTGCTGCCTCGGCGGCCGAGAGCGCCGCCAGCGGGCCGTCTGTGACGCCGGCGAGGGGGAGGTGGCCGAGGATCGACGCCTCGGCGGCGCCGAAGCGTGCGGTCGTGTCGAGGGCCTCCTGGTGGCGGTCGTGCTCCGCGGGGCGATCGAGGGCCGTTAGTACTGTCGCGTACCCCCCCTCGGCCGCGGTGACACCGGCGTCCTCGAGCTCGCGACGGCGAGCGTGGTGGGGCACGCCGGCGAGGGTCGAGCGGACGGCGTCGACGAGGGCAGCCTGGAAGGGATCGCTCTCGGCGACGGCGCGGTACGTCTGTGCCGGCGTCTTGTCGGTGGCGCCGACGACGGGAGCGCCGACGGGCGCCTGTTGAGTCGGTGTCACCGGCACGGAGTCACCCCCAGCTTGGCAGCGACCTCGTCGGGGAGGTCCTCGACGGTTGCCTCGGTGTCGATCTCGCAGGTTGAGGCCGGACCGAGGTTGACGAGGTCGACGGTGCGGATATGTTGGAGGACTACCGCCGTGGGCGTCACCCGCGCGAGGGCTTTCTTGCGAGTATGGTGGTCGGGGCGCCATTCGACGGTCCGGGTGTCGACGCTTCGCGGCGCCGATGCAGTCGTCTCGGTGGTGGTGTTAGCGTGCGTCGTATCCGTCATCCGGCTTCGAGAGCCTGTAAGGCCGGCTCTGAACCGTTAACGGGCGGCGAGAGACGAGGGAAACAAACTTGTCCACGGAGGTTGAACGAACTAGCACAGGCACCACCTCGCCGGTGGCCTGCGCGTCGTGTCGCCGTGGCCCTCACCCGGTCGCGGCGTACACGGCGGATGCAACGTCGCGACCGGGCTTCGTCGCCCGAATTCGGTGGACGCCGTCGGCCTGGTCTGTGGCAGGGCAGGGCCGACCGCGTTTCCTTCGATGCTACTGTCCATGAGATGCATCACTCCCCACGCTGGCTTAGTAGTTCGGCCAGCGCCGCGTCCATGGACGGGAGGTCGTTCTCGTCGCGGAAGTCCCGCAACCCATCGGCGCGGTCGGGGTGAACCGTGACGGTTGTGCGAGTGACGGCCATCGTTCGTTCGTATCCGAAGTAGGGCTTCCGTTGCATTAACTTTTATCCGGACGGTACTAACTACTATGGTTAACGACTCAGCCGGACGGGGGGACGCCGGCAAACGTGATCGTGGGGTTCTCTCGGAATCCGACCGGCGGTTCATTCGACAGGGGGCAGAGCAATTCGAGCAAGAACACAGCTCTCCGGCACGTCTTAAGCGGGAACAGGCGATACGGTCACGGGCGTACAACGCGCTTCTCGACTTCCAGCTATTGATCGAGTATTTCGAGGATAGCGATTACCGATCCATATTCTGGCGCGACAGTGATGATGCGGTGCTCACACCACACGAGAATGAGGAACTCTCAGAAGGTATTGAATCAGCCGTCGCGTTCCTGTATCTCGTGATCGGCCCTGAACGGCTTGAACCGTGGATCGCTCGGGGAGTTCGGAAAGGACTGCATCAACAGGGGCGAACCGCCCGCGTCCACGTTGAAATCGACAAGAACGATGAGCGCGCGCTTGGAGAAATCAAACGCCGATACGATGAGAACGGCGTTGAAGGCGTCTCCATGGAGGAGCTAAAGGAGTTGGAGCAAGCCGGCCTTATCACTGAACAGGAACGCCAAGAGGCCGAGAACGAGTTATTCCAGCAACTCCGGCGGGAGAAGGTATCAGAGGCCAAAGACGTGTACGAGAATGAGGGTATTGAGGCACTCTCAGTGTTTCAGGTACGGGAACTAGAGCAGGCGGGGGTAGTTGATGAACAAGAAGCGTTCGAAGCACTCGGCCCCGAATCTCTCCCGTCGGTCACACCGGAAGAGGAGAAAGACGAGCCAGCCGAGGAACTTTTTGATTGAGAATGTGGCCTCGCGCGCACGAGCCGGACACGAAATACGAGCGCCTCACTCCTTGTCGATGTCGTCGAGAAGGCTACGCACGATCCGAACCGTCGCTTCGGTGCCGGGGTCCGCCGCGATCTCCCCGCGCTCGACGGCGTCGAGGAACTCGCGGAGGTCCTCGGCGTCTTGGTCGTCCTCGAGCTCGATATCGAACTCGCCCGATTCGACGAGGTCCGCGAGGTCGGCGGCGGGGTCGATATGCCGCGGATCCGAGTCGGGAACGCCGGCGTCGGCGTCGGGATCGTCGTCGGTCACGGGTCGACGTCCTCCTCGGCGTGACCGCGGAGGTCGTCACGCACTTGACCGACACGTGCGGCGAACTCGTGTTCGTCGGCGTCGTGCAGGTCAGTTTCGAGGCGATCCAACTCGCGAACCAGTGCAGAGAGGTCGTCCTTCATGGGGTTTGTTTCGTGACAGAGCGCTATTCCTCGACGAGTCGATACGCTCGGGCGCTGTTGTCGTACTCGGCGGCCTCGTTGAGTACTGGCCGGATGTTCTTCCGGTACCACGTTCGAGCGTTCTGGCCGTCGACAGGGTACTCAGGCCGGATTTTTTCTTTGGCCTCTTGCTTTGACACCGTTCCGTGTTCCCGAGCGTAGTCGAGGACCGCCCGCGCCGCCGCCTTTCGCGCCGCCAATCGGTCGCCTGTGTCGTCCCACGCCTCGGCGACGGCATCGACAATGTCGCCGTCGACCACGTCGCTCTCGGCGGCGCTCTCTGCTTCGCGTGTTCGGTCGGGGGTAACAGCCTCGGCCCCCGCGTCGGGCGTCACGCCGGCGTCCTGGACGTCCTCGACGACACGCCACAACTTCGCGCGCCCAGCCATTCGACTGTCGAGCCGGCCCTCCTCCGCTAGTCGGTTGAGGTGGTGAAGCGCGGTCCGGTGGGCGCACCCGACGGCGTCGGCCACGTCACTCGTCGTCGGCAGGTCGAGCGCCGCGACGGCGTCGACGAAGTCCTCGGCGGAGTACTCCGCGGCGAACTTCCCGGTCGTCTCGTCGTGCTTGTCGTGAGTCACGTCGCTCACTGTTTAGTCACCTATGCGGATATACGCACCCGCTTCGTATAGACTTTGCGGATACACGCAAAGTACTTCGCGCGAATTAGCAAAGTACCATGCGGATATACGCAAAGGATTTATTACCGTTGCGCCCATACGCAAAGGTAGAGACACACCGGCCCCTCGGGGCGTTCGATTCGCCCGCGGTGTAAGGACCGCGGGCCGGGTGTCTTGCAGAAACCCATGTCAATCGACGACGCGGCCGAAGTTAGTCCTTCGGTCACGACCCTCGACGATCGCGACGCCCGCGCGCTCTCGGAGTGCATGACCGTGCTCCCGGAGGGCGCCGACATCTACACCGTCGTCGGCGAGAACGGTGGTACCTACACCGTCGACGCCGACGCCGGCCGCTGTACCTGTCCCGACGCGGAGTACCGAGACGCGAACTGTAAGCACCGCCGGCGGGTCGCTTTCGCCACGGGCGAGCGCCCGATCCCGGCGTGGGTCGACACTGACGCCGTCGATCCACAGCTCGGCGCCCACGTCGACGGCCCGCGCTGGGAGTGCGACCACGGACGGACTCACTGTGCCGAGAGCGCCGGCGCTCGCGACGACGCGGTCCGCTGTTCGGACTGCACGGCCGAGGTCGTCGCGGACGGCGGAGTCATCGAGGCCGGCGACGAGGGCGAGCTCCTCGACGAGGACGACGACGGCGTCGTCGACCTCGCGGAGGTCACGGGCGACGCCGAGCCCGAGCGCCCGGAGGACTGTGACTGTGGCGACTGGAACGCGGGGCTTGGCCTGCCATGCTGGCCCTGCTACCGCGAAGGCTTCGGGACGCCGGCCAGCGCCGGCGGGGAGGGCGCCGATGCGTGAGACCGTGCGGACGCTCGTCGGGCAGCGCGGCCGCTTCGAGATCGCCGACGGGCGCGTGACGATGGAGGCGGCCGATCCCGCCCCGTCGCTGTACGTGCGCCAGCCCGAACACCCACCGCTCGGCGAGTCCGAGTCTGTCGCGACCCTCGCACTCTCGGGCGAGGACGTCAGCGCCCGCGTGGAACTCACCGCCGCCGATGCCGAGGAACTCGTCGACGCGCTTGGGGAGGTGCTCGACCGATGACCGGCCCCACGCGACGCGACCTCCTGCGCGGTGCCCTCGGCGCCGTGGCGTTGGCCCCGGCGTCGGCGGCCGGCGGACCACCCGCGACCGACGCCGTCGAGACAGGCATCCCCGAGCCGTTCGACGCGATGCCGACGCTCGAGGAGCCACCTGAACGCCTGCGCCAACTCGCGCGGACGAATTTCCCACCCGAGGCCGTCCCCGACGACGGCGCGATCGTCGACCCAACCCATCAGCGAACCGTTGAGTACGAGATCACGGTGCCCGAGTGGGTCCTCGAAGCGACCCGGTGGCGGCTCAGCCATACCGATACCGAGGAACTGGATCGTTGGCGCGTTCGCGAGTTCCTCTCGGAGTACGCGTTGGTGTGTGAGCAGTACCGCACGTCCGACGGTCGCGACGCCGTCGACGTCCTTTTCGACGAGGTGGCGCCCGATGGGTGAAGCCGATCGCCACGAGCGGGCCGCGGACGGCCTCTGTCGCGTCACGCAGGAGATGGAGGACGTTGACCTGAACGCGCTCCTCGACGAGGACGCACAGTCGTTCCTCAGCCACAAGCAGGCCTTGGAGGAGATGTGCCGACGCTACCGGCGGGATCAACACGCCGCCGAAAGGAGCGACCGATGACGGTGCGGATCCAGTGCGACCGCGACGGGTGTAGCAACGTGTTCGAGGCCGACGCGGACGCCGAGAGCGCGCGTTGCCCTGCCTGTGGGCAGCAACACTCTCTCGACGATGTCGACGGCGACGCGGGCGGCGACGGCACCGGGACCGCCGACGCGGACGTGGCCGTTTCCGGTGGCGATCTCGCTGGGAACGACCTCGTCATCGAGATTCGGATCCGCCTCGAACCCCGCGGAGGTGGCCGGTGAGCGCCCGCACCCGCGTCGAGCGTGACGAGTGGCGTCTGGCCGGCGAGGCGACCGACCACGTCATCGATCGGGCCGCCCTCGCGCTGGCGCTCGCCGGCGCGAAGGCGAATCACAAGCGGGCGGAAGGTATCGACGCGTAACCGCCGCGGCTTCTTCTTTCGAGGACATCGGCGCCGCCGTCGGCCGTCGCTTCCGCGAGTTACCCCACGAGTCCGAATCCATCCGAACGAGTGGGGTAACTCTCACGCCGCCGACGCCCCGAACCTACCAGTGTCCCGAGAGGATAACCAGCAAGAACAGCTGCTATATCGTCCCGATTCTGTCGGTTCCGGGAGGACCGTGCCGCAGTCTGTCGATTCGTTACGCCATAGATTCCCAAATAACTCTTCATATCCGTGTCAGCGGTACTAGTCAGATGGATCCGCCGATTCGACCCATCCCGCCTCACGGATCGTCTCGACGACCTCGTCGGGGAGGGCAGCGACGATCTTCTCGGCCTCCTCGTCGGGGAGGTGTTGCGGGGGTGCGCCCTCGCGATCGGCGCGGCGGCGGCAGACTTCCATGATGACCGCGGCGGCCTGCTCAACCTCAACACCGAAATCGAGGTGGATGTCGCCGGGCGGGGGATCTTCGCTGTCCGCAGCGGCCTCGCGAACGATGTAGTGCATCACGTCGACGCCCCGGATGGCATCGAGCGTCATCTGCGGATGTTGACCGAGCCGTTCTGGCCCGCGAGTTTGTTCAGCATGATCTGCTCGACTGCTCTCTCGAGGTCGAAGCTTCGGATGGCGCTCTCCAGGCCGCGCTGGATGCTGTCGCCCATCTGCTCGAATTCCTGCTGAACCTCCTGCTCGCTGATCCCGAAGAGCTGTGGGTTGCCGTTCGGGTTCGCCCTGTTCCGGAGGCGGACGTCGCCGCCCTCGAGGGCACGACCGTCGCGACCGCGTTCCGAACCCTGTCCACGACCACCGCCAGTGAGAGTGTCGACGGTGCTCGTGAGTTGCTTGACCCACGCCGGCTCCTTCGGCCAGTCGACAAGTTGCGAGAGCTTCGGGTAGTCCGGCCAGTCGACGAGCGTCGAGAGGTTGGGGTACGACGGCCAGTCAACGAGCTGGGAGAGCTTTGGGAGGTCCGGCCAGTCGACGAGCGTCGAGAGGTTGGGGAGAGGAGGCCAGTCGAGTTCGTTGAACCGCTTCCGGACGAGATCCATGCTGCTCTGGAACTTCTTCCGAATCGTCGAGAGCTTGGGGACGTTGACGAGCGGATTCGAATCCATCCGGCCGGTGTCTCGTGCCGACTCGCCCGTATCGGCACGCGGGTCGGGCGCCCCCGGATCGGTCTGTGGGCCGTTCTCGGCGTTCGCGCTGATCGCGCCGATGAACGCCGAGATCGGACCGAGGCCAGCGAGGCCGATGCCCGCAGCGGTACCGAGCCCGCCGAGAAGGCTGCCGCTGCCGAGGGCAGAGCCGATCCCAGCGAGCAGACCCCCGCCGATCCCGCCACCGATCCCACCACCACCGCCCTCGCCAGAGAGGGCATCCTTCTCGAGGGTGCGTCGAATATCGGTGAGTTCGCTCAGTTGCTTCTCTTGGACGTCGTCCGCGCCGAGACTACCACCCGCTGCGGCGCCCCCGGCGGTCGACAGCGCTCCGCCGAGGCCGCCGAGACTCGACCCCAGTCGCTTTACCTGCCGGCGCGCCCCACGGAGATCGAGGTCCGGAGCGAGCTGGCTGGCGCGGTCGAGCGCGTCCGAGAGCGGACGGGCGACGTTGCGTTCGACTGCCTGTTCGTCGACGCTAGGCCTCACGATTCCTGAGAGGGTGCGTTCGCGTGCCATGGTCTTACTCGTCGGCGTCGACGGCGGCTTCCAAGGCCGCCATCCGGT
>NZ_ATYM01000008.1 GCF_000427685.1 Haloplanus natans DSM 17983 | reverse complement strand
GAACGGCGCGCTCACCGTGGCCTTCGCCGAGGCCTCAACCGGGCCGACCCGTGCCGAGCAACGCCAGCGAATCGCCCGCCAGGTGGCGAGCGGGCGCGAGGACGTGTCGCCTGCGGACGTGACGGTCACGTCGACGGCCTCGGGCTTCCAAGCCACGATCAACGGCGACGGCGAGCGCCGAACCGTCATCACTGGGGCGCCCGACCCCGACCGGGGGGCGCCGACCACCGAGTTCCGACAGGGTGAGACGGCCGAGCGTGGCGTCGGCATCACGCGCGGCCCCGAGGGCGCCTCGGTCGTGTTCCCACGGACCACCGCGGCGGACGTGACCCGATACGGCCAGCGCCAACTCGACGCGCAGGGCGGGGCGAGTCGGGGCGAAATCCGCGCGGCGGTCAATCGCTTCGGCCAGCGCCAGCTCGAAGCGACGGACCCCAGCGAACAGTTCGGCGACGTGGCGGTCTACAATCCGTTCACGACGCGGGGGACCGCGGACGGCGAGCCCGCCAGCCTGTCGCCGACCGCGGCGCTGGCGGTCGACCCGCTCGTCGGCGATCCGGGGGAGGACCCTCGAACCGAGGAGCAACTACAAGACGCCGCGGCGGGGTTCGACGAGACGATCTCGGCCGGCGTCGAGGCGGCGAGCCGGGGCGCGCCCGGTAGTGGTGCGTTGCTGGGGACCGTCGGCGGTGTCGCCCGTCTTGAACGCGCGGCGCAGCTGATCGCCACGCGGACGGGGTTGGTCGAGGGGCGCAACCTGCCGGCCGAGGGGCCGTTCGAGCGTGACGCCGAGGCGGCCGCCGAGGCGTTCCTCGGCGTCGCGAACGCCCCCAGCGCCGTCGCGGAGGGGAAGGAAATCATAGAGTTCGCGGCCACGCAACCACCGCGGGTGCTCGACACGGTCGACGCCGCCGCGACCGACCGCCGCGAGGAGTCGCCGCTGCCGGGCGTCGCCGGTGACGCCGTCGATGCTGGCGAGCGGGCGTCGACCACTGAGTTCGTGCAGGACGTTGAACAGCGTGGCGGGCGGGTCGCGGCCAGCGCCCGCGAGTCGTTCCGCGACGACCCCAGCGAGTTCGTCGCCCGCGGCGCGGCCGGGCTCGTCGCCGGGGCGGCCGCCGGGAGCGCCCTCGGCCGGGTGGCCACTCGGCTCCCTGGCGTCTCCGGGTCGGACCTGTCCGGGCGAGTGTTGCTGAAGGGCGAGCGAGCGCTTCGGCGTGGCCGCCGCTTCGCGAGCGACCGCCGAGCGCGTGGCGACCTGACGTTCGGCGGCGGGCGGAGCGACACGACGACCATCGGCGCCGACGACTTAGTAAGCGAGCGAGCGACCGCCGACCCCGAGGGAGAGGGACAGCTCGCCTCGCCGCCCGATGACTTGACCGGCGGCGCCCGCTCCCGGCAGCGCGCCGGGCTCAACCAACAGGGTGCGTTTGTGGGGTCCAACACCCGCCAGCAAGACGCCGCGTTCGGCGGCACCGGGAAGCCCGACACCGGCTTCGGGGAACCGTCGGACCGCGACTTCTCGACCGCGGTCGACCGGGCGTTCGGGCGGCTCGACGGGTCAGAGGACAGCGGGGCGGCTTCGCGGCGGGTCGCCGCGCAACGCCGTTCCGTCGACGCCGAGACGGCTTCGCCGGCCCGTGGCGGCCTCGCCGCCGACGTGGGCGCCGCCGGGGCGGGTGCGACGGGCGGCCTCCTCGCCGGCGCGTTCGGTCGGCAGGAAGCGGCGCAGGCGTCGAGCGTGTTCGGGGGCGACGCCGCGTTCGGCCCCGAGTTCGCGACCGACACGCGGAGCGGCGCCGACGTGCGGAGCGGCCTGTTCACCGGCGGGCTAAGCGATACCGACACCGCCGCGAGGGTCGACGTGCGTGCCGACGCCCGCGTCGACGTGACGGCGGACGCTCGCCTCGGAGCGCGAGGCGATACACGACTCGACCTCCGGCGGGAGATTCAACAAGATACCCGCGTCGACACGCGCCTCGATCTTCGCCAGGATGTTCGCCAGGACGTGCGCGAGGATACCCGGCAGGATACCCGCGTCGACACGCGATTCGATTTCAACCGCGACCGCCGGCGCGACGACCTGTTCCGGCCCGACCCCGAACGTGACGGGGAGGATGCCGCGGCCGGGGAGACGGGCGATCAAGGGCGGTACGTATACTCGACGCCGTCGCTGTTCTAACCATGCAGGAACCCACACCCAGGGTAAATTCCGTCGACGAACCGCCGAGCGAGTTCGAGAGACACGGCCTCGAACTCCTCCGGGCGATTGCTGACGCGCGCCGGCGCGGGGCGGCCGAGGAACACCGCCGCCTCTTGGACGAGCTTGAGGAGTACGAACAGCGAAAGGCACACCTTCGCGACGCGCTCCGCGGCGAGTGGTAACGGAAGCCGACCGGAGTTTCCTCACCGTAGCGTACGTTAGTATGTATATACTGTTTTCTCGGCTTCCTTCCACCACCAACAGGCGGCGCTGTCGTGCGATTCGCTGTGTCGTGTGGAAGATTCAGGCCGACGCGGTCGGTTCTGACGTGTTGTCGTAGACCCAGGTGTGCGACCGGCCAAGCATATCGGCCACGTCACGGCCTGAAAAGCCCATATCCCGAAGCGACTGTGCGATCTCGGTTTCCTTTTCCTTCTTGGCTTCTTTCCGAAGTTTGTCCGGGTCGATCTCCTCGACCGGCGTCTCGTCGCCTTCGAGCTTGTCGGCGTCGAGATACTGCGAATCGAGGAGGTTGTCCTTCTTGCGATCCAGCGCCCGCTTCAGCGGGTCGTCGTGCGCATCCATGTTCGGGAACCTGATTCGCTCAACGTCGTCGTAGCCCTCCGTTGTGACCTTCCCGTCATCGAACGACGCGCCGATTCGGTACGGGCGGAAGTACCCGATGGGTTCGCGAAGGCAGTGCAACCTGAACGTCGCCTCGCGGCGCATTTCCAGGTCGGCCTTCGACCAATGCGGGAGCGTGACGATGGTAACGATTCGCTTCTTGCGCATGAGTTGCCACACCGAGCCGAGGGCGACGTTCTGATTCGACATGGCGCGGCGGTTGTTTCCGGCGCCGGCGCCGGCCAGCTCGTCGAGGATGATAACCGAGGGCTGTTCTTTCCCTGGATGCTCCCGCCAGCGTTCGAGATACCGCGCGCCCGACAGCGTCAGGTCGTCGTCGGTGAGTTCGTAGCCGAACACCCGTTCGGAAAGGAACCGCGCCAGGGACACCGCCAGGCCGGTCTTGCCGTATCCTTTCTCGGCATCCTCGGCGTCGACGATGATCTGCGCGCCCCCCTGGCGCGGGCCGTAGATACCTTTCATCAAATCATGCCACCAGTCGGTGTCGGTGAGGTGCATTATCGGTTGAAATCTCCGCCCTCAATGTCCGAATAGTCCAGTTCGGCCTCGGTGTCGGTCAGTTCCGCGAGTTCCACGTCGAGCCCCACCTCGGCAAGGAACTCATTGCACAGCCGATACGCGCAATTCGAGATTTGAGGCGGGATTTCTTGCTGTTTGATAAATGTCACTTCTTTCAGTTTATCGCCCCCTGGGAGGGGGCTCACCGACACCCCACACCCGCCGGGAAACTTCGAGGCGTCCAAATCGAAGGCGGTTCCGCCGCCGTCAGCAGCACCCGGTTTGTACCACTGGTTTGAACGATCTCGAACAGTATAGCGCCACGTAGCGGTGCGCGTCGGTGAGATACTCATGATCGCCCTCAATGAGGCGATCTCGACCGTCTGCGGAACGGGGCGGCGGGCGCCCGCCCGGTCGGCGACGTGGTCGCTGTAGAACCCGACGACCGCGTCGAACGGGGCGATCTTGAACTCCCCCACCGGCGTACCGGTGAAATAGTCGTCGCCAACATCCTCGGCTTGTTTGAATAGCGGTTCGAGTTCCATGATATAGGATTTCACCGCCTCGAATAGCGCTCTGTCGCGGTCGCTATTGCTCATGCTGATACCCGGATCAACGGTGTAGTTCCGCACCTGCAGGACGTATTCACGGGCGTCGTGGAGGGATTCGAGCCGTCGCTGTTCGCTGTATTCCCGATCCTCCGGGCCGAACTCGCGGTCGTGGCCGTTCTGTCGGCGGCTCATGGCCCCCTCCAATACCAGTACCCGAACGCGGCGAGAAGAACGACACCTGCCGCGAGGGCCATCACGTCGGACAAAAAGCCCGAGACGTATAGGGCGAGGTATGCGACCCCGGCGACTGTCAAAGCCTCCTGGCGTCGCAGCTCCCGCCGCATATTGTCAACCTGTTCCCGAGCGGCCGGCTCACCCCCGTCCGATAGCGTCTTTTCCTCGCGATCGAGCCCCGTCTGTACAAGATACCGGACCGCTTCGGATTCGGCCATGCCCTCGGCTTCGGCGAACTCATCGACGCGGCTTTTGACGTGCGGGTCGACCCGTGACTGGATTCGTGGTTTTGCCACGCTGAATCCCTCGTATACAACCTGTATCCGAACGCTCGTAAGCTTTTTCACCAGTCGGGACGATGGTGGTGCAAAGGCAGGTCACAAAGCCCCCCGCTCAGTACACCGGGCGGTCATGGGGCGCAAGTACGGTGTCGGGGAGGGGGTTCATTGCTACCGGCCCGCCACGGCCGCTCTCTGCCGCCTCCCTCCCCGGAAACCGCGCCGGTGAGAATGATGCACTCTCACCTTCAGCCCCGAGGTGGTTAACTTTTCTGACCACCCCGCGGCGCGGGACTCTCAACGTCGTAGGCGGCCCGGCTCATACCGGGTTCGCGCCGTTACGGTTTGACTTTGGCAGAGGGGACGTGGCATGGAGTGAACATCCATGTACACGACTCGAACCGAGAGAGACGGGAGTATCGCCTACGAACTATCCAAACAGAAGCCTTCGACCGCCGTGCCGAGGTGGTCGCTATGAGCGCCGAGACTCGCCAGCAGCGGCTCGACGGCGGGCTGGCCGACCGGCGTCGGGGGACGCCGCCGAAAAACGCCCGGCGCGGCTATGCGGAAGTGTGGTGGTATGCACCGCCCGACACCGACCCCCGACGGGTCGCGACCTGGTGTCAGCGGGCCGCCGCCGAGGGGGTGATTCGATGACCATCGACCGCGCGCGGGTGTCGCATCACGCGAGTCTCCGGTGGCTGCAGCGCGTCGATCCGCGGGAGCCCCGGCCTGGCGAGTGCGTGCTCGACGCGCTCCGGCGCGCGGAGCCGGTCGAGCGCAACGACGTGACCGGCGCCGCCTATCGCGACCCCGAGACGGACACGACGCTTGTCGTGGCGCCTGACGGCTGTGTGCTGACGCTGTGGGGTGGGCGATGACGCCCGACGAGCGGACCGTCGGCGAGCCCGTCGACGGCCTCACCGTCGCGTGTCTCCTCCTCGAACTCGCGTTCGTGGCGGTGGTGCTGGCGGCCGGGGTGGCCGCCGCGGCGCTCCGGGGAGGTGGCCGATGACCGGCGAGTGTCGGGTGTGCGGTCGCGACCGCCCCGACCGGAGCGAGCGGTGGTCGGTGACGCTGTCGGACTACGCCGACTCGACGGCCGCCTTCGAGAAGTTCGGCCTATGCCCGGATTGCTGGCAGCGCCTTCGCGACGAGCTGCGCGCCGGGAGGGTGCCGGCATGATCGACACGCGAGGCGGCGGCTTTATGCCGGCTGGGGATGATGCACACGGCAACGGCGCTCGACGCGCTACGGACGCACCGCTCGCTAACCAACTTGAACGAGCCGGGGAGAGAACCCCCAGGCCTGACACCTGGTTCTCTCTCGGCCGAAGGCTTAGAGGTTACGCCTCAACGCCCTCGGCGTCGCGACCGCCGGCGGCTCGACGCGGTCGCCACGACCATACGATGCAAGCACACGACCGGCACGTTTCGAGGAACTGCTTTACTACCGCACACGCGAGGGGGCAGCCGGGGGGGCTGAAATCGACCCCTTTCGGTGCAGGCCTCACTCTAAGGGTTGCATTAGCGAATCGCAAGACGGCACGGGGCGGTTCAACCCTACCAACCCTACCAAGGGGGGTAACGAAAGGGGGCCGGAAATCGACCCCCCCCTTTGCTCCGCGCGCGCGCGTTGGGAAAGGCCGAGGGTTGAATGGGGTGCATCGGGATGAGTGACCCCGCCGAGAACGTGGAGGCGTTCACGGAAGAGCTGGCCGACGGCTACGTAACGCTCGAATACGAGCCAATCGGCGGCGGTCAAATGCGGATCGCCGCCTACGCGAACGGGGACGTTCTCGAAAGTGGGGAGTATTCGACCAAAATCTTCGGGAGCGCGACGCTACGTGGTCAATTCTTGAATAGCGTCGAAGCGTCGTTAGACGGTCGGAACGGCGTCGACGCCGGCGATGTCCGTCAAGAACTAAAGGAATGGTTCGCGGCCATGAATGAAGTCGACCGCGAAGAGCAGGCCGAGAAATTCCTACCCGACGAGATCCGGGCGATAATCAAGGGGACGCATTACCCGGTCGAAATCCACGGTGGGGAAACGACGACCTGGAAGGTTGAACTAACCTACGCCGGCCGAACCCGCGAGTTAGAATTTAGCGCGGCCGAAATGGTCGGTGGGGGCGCTGGCGCGCTGCAAGAGAAGATCGCCAATCAATTTTTCGAGCTGATCGAAGTGGAGAAAGAAGATTGGGAAGCGATACGGGAGCGGTGGCATGAGAAAAGCGAAGTCGTGAATGTCGTCGAAGAGACGGCGCAGGATGCCATAGCCGACCGTGTTCTCTCGAAGCTCGGTAACACGGTGAAACCCGTCGGGGACCGCGATGATATGGGCAACGACGTGGCGGCGGCGTGGTACGACCCGAATAACACGACCGTCTACAACGACGCGCCGCCCGACGCGTCGATAGTGTGGGTTCAAGATAGTTTCCTCGTCGACCAGCTCGAAGCCGCCGGGAAGAACCTCGAATACAAGGGCCAGCTAATCAAGGACCTGATAGCCCGCGGCGACATATACGGCTCCCGCAAACGGAAAAAATGGGCGTGGGACACCTATACGAAGGTCTACCCGTTCAATCCCGAAGCTCTCGGCGTTACGTCCGACGACGTAGGCGGGAGCGACGACCCGAACCATAGCGAGGTGAGCGCCTAATGGCCGACGTTATCCAGGTCGACGGCGCACCGGGGACGGGTAAGACCCACACGCTAAAACAGAAGCTACGCGCCGAGAAACGGGACGGGCTCGACGCTAACGGCTTCTGGTGGCTCACGTTCACGCGGGCGGGTCGAGACGACGTGAAACCCGAGTTGGCCGAAGTGTTCCGTGACGCCGACGACGTGGAAGATCGGGCGCGGACCATGCATAGCCTGGCGCTGTCGCTGCTAATTCGTGAGGGGTTGTTAGACATGGACCCCGACGCCGAAGCCCCGGGGCCGATAATCGTACCCGGGAACTTCGACGACGACGAGATAGACCCCTACGCGGCGTTTTGTGACGCCCGGGGTATGCGATACGACCCCGACGCTGCCGACCCCCGCAAACTCTTGGCGGGGGAAGAGTCGACGAACTACCCGGGTAACAAACTCTTCGCGATAAACGACTTTCTTCGGCAAACCTGCAAACCGCCGGAAAAGTGGCGAAACGCGCCGCTCGATATAGAAATATCGGGCGATCGCGTGACAGGGCTGCTCGAAGAATGGGACGAATACAAACGCGATGCCTTCGAGTATCGGCTGTTTGAGCATGGCGACTACGTCGACTTCGCGTATCACGCCGGCGCGACGCCGGCCGTCGACGTTCTCCTAATCGACGAATTTCAGGACTTCGCGCCGTTGGAATATCGCCTATTCAAACAATGGCGAGACGGCGGGGGCATAGACCGCATTTACTTGGCGGGGGACCCGAATCAGTCGATCTATTCGTTCCGTGGCGGGACGCCGCATTACTTCGAGAACACGGACGTAGACGACGTAATAGACCTGAAAGAGTCGTATCGGTGCCCCCGGGAGATCGCGGCGGTCGGAAACGCCGTACTCGCGGCTCACACGGACACCGACGCCCGCGGCTTCGAGGGGCGCGAAGCCGGGGGTAGTGTCGGCTGGCGCGCGATTACGGATAAGTGGGACCTACGGGACGCCGTGATAGAATCGGCGGAGTGCCACACGTCCCACGACACGCCGGTAATGTTGCTAACACGAACGAACGGCCAGCTACGCCAGCTAACCCGGAATCTTCGCGACGTGGGTATTCCCTTCGAGGTGTTAGGAACCTACGGCGGTGTGTGGCGCGGGGAGCTACGGCAAATGCTGGTGTTCTTGAATAACCTGGTGTCGGGGGGGTCGGCGTTCGCATATCCGAATCTTCGGCACGTCTTAGGGGCGCTTCCCGACGGGGACGCCCGCCGGAAACGGCTCGGTCAAGGCATCGGTGGGATTATCGACGCGAACGCCGTGGCCCCGGCGTTCGAGGACTTCGACGGCGCGTTAGACATAGCCGACCACTTACAGATAGACGCATGGAAACGCGACGTTCTCAAGAACGCGATCGACGCCCCGGCGTCGCTCGAAGCCGAAGAGGTGAAAGTCGGTACCGTTCACACGTCGAAGGGGCTCGAAGCCCCGAGCGTCTACCTGTTTACCACGTCGTCGAAGCGCACGGTTCGGCAGTATTCGAGGGACCCCACCGCCGCCGCCGAAGAGCATAGGGTCTACTACGTCGGCACGACGCGAGCCAGCTCGGAACTAAACTTAGTGAGCGAATACTTCGACGGCCCCCCCGCGCCACCAATCCAGAAAATTCGACGACACGGCGAGGTGATAGCATGACCGTGAGCGACGAAGAGCGCATAAATCGCTATTTGCACAAAAACCCCGACGCCAGCGCGGCCGAGGTGGCCGGGGCGCTTGGTTTCGCGCCTGACAAAGCCCGCGCTCTCCTCGAAGCCGGCGCGCCCGATACGAACGCCGAGAACAGCGCCGACGACGTGACCGAAGTTACCCCGTCCGACCACTACGACCGCGTGGGGAGCGTCTACGCGACGCTCGGGGAGATCGGCGGCTGTCATTGCCCCGGAAACCGTGACTTCTACGGTTGGTATAGAACGCGCCAGGGACCGGGAGCGTGGGACGGCGAAGGTCGAGCGTGGGCGCTCGGGAAGGAATTCGCGGGTATCCGCCAGGAACTTGAGCGCGTCGCCTACGCGACCGTGAACTACGCCCCGGCGAAGTGGTTCATGGATAGCTGGCAATCCTTCAACTACGAAGAGAACGGGAAAGAATGGCAAGACGACGAAAAGCCGACGCCCGGCTACGGCGATCTACGCGCTTACGCCCCGTTCGCGGATATAGACCTAACCGACGACGTGAAACGGAAGCGCCCGGAGGGGGACGCGCCCCAGGAAACGATAGAACGGGCGCTATCCCTCTATCTCGAAGCGTTCGGGGAGCTGGCCGGGAGCATGGAACACGTCTATGCGTTAGATAGCGTCGGCGGGGCCTACGCCTTCGTCGCGCCGACCGCGACCGCGCCGATCGCGGAAGCGTTCGACCGCCGCGACCGCGCGATTATCTTTGAGGACATGACCGACCGGCTGAATGAATGGCTCGAAGGCGTGAAAGACGACGTGAACGCCGCCGTCCCCGACGCCGCCGGGACGTTCGAGCCGGACCTACTGAATAACAAAAATCGGCTCTACAAAGCGCCTATGTCTATCCATTCGTCGTTAGACGGCGTGGTTACGCCGGTCGACCCGGAGAACCCGAGCTACGACTACACGCCGATCGAAGCCGTCGACGACGACGACGTAGCCGAAGCCGAAGCGTGGGCCGAAGCGTTCACGTCGGACCACACGGACGCCGTGAGCGCCGTCGTCGCGAAATTGTGGCCCGACTACGACGACGACGCCAACGGCTGGCACGACGCCGTGAGCGCCCGCATAGACGACCTGGCGAAAGAGCGCGAAGAGAACCGGGAGCGAAACCAACGAACGATAACCGCCGACGACCTTCCCGACGACATAGAGGAAACCGACGACATAGAGGTAGTGAACGCCGCGATCGAGGCCATCGACGTTCGGGACGTGGCCCGGGACGTGGCCGACGAATGGGACACGGCCCCGGGACGTGACCCGCCGCGCTTCAATCCCCCGTGGCGTTCAAGCGATAGCGGGACTTCATGCTACGCGGACGCCGAGAAATACGTCGATCTTAAGGAGGGAAAGAAAGGCGGCGGAGCGCTCTCGCTTGTGGCCCGGGCGTCGGGAATAATCACCAGCTCACGCGACCGGCTTCGAGGTAATGACTACTGGAAAGCGGTAAACGAACTTCGGAAGCTCGGGTATGAGATACCGTACTTTACGGGAGCGAGCGGAACGCACCCCGACGCGCTACAACTCTACGACGAAGCCGAGGACACCGATACGCAGCGCCGCCAGGCACTAAGGGCGCTCCGCGCCAGCAAACGCGCGAAGGACTGACGGCCTACCCCGACCACCGCCACTCGGCCCGCCCGGTCGGCGGCCGTTCGACGCCGTCGAGCGCCCGGCCAGATCGTCAACAAGTTTGAGGAGATGCTGGAAATTGAGCAGAAGCGTAGTTCTCCAGAAAGTGATAGTTCGGGAAACGTTTCCCAACCTCTCGGAAGATCGAGACAAGACGCAGCCGAGAAGGTCAACGCCGTCGAGAAACGCGACGGCGACCCGGCGGTCAAGATCGACTACCCCGACCACCGCCACTTCTTGGAATCTCGCGGCGGCGATTCGACGCCCGCGATGGACTTCAGCGCGTCGCGGCCGGCATTGCTCCAAAACGAGCCCCGGTCGGCATAGTCGACGGCGTCGACATCGACGACAGAAAGGAACTCGCTACTTTTCGCTTCGCCCCGGTCGCGCAGCTCGTCGCGCATGGCGAGCACGGCGTCGACGCGGGCGGCGACCACGTCGTCATCGAACCCGGGCAGTTCGTCGCGCAGGCGCTCGCGCACGTCGTCGGTGCCCGACCCCCGCTCAACCCGGCCGCTCGACGCCTCGGGGGAAGGGTTTGTATCCTCTTGCCCCTCGACGGGCACAGCGCCGCCGTGAGCGCCCTCAGAATCGGTCGCCCCGTCGCGCCCGGCTTCGAGCGCCGCGACGCGCTGTTCGAGTTCGTCGAGACGCTGAATCACCACTGATTCACTATCTGATTCATCCGCCGCCGATGATTCACTCGCTGATTCAAGGAGTGATTCATCGGCCCGCCCGGCGTCGATCAACCGGCGAATCACCTCGGCTTCGGATATGCCGAGTGAATCACTCCGCGATTCAACCCACGTTTTCGCTGATTCGTCGACCGTCGCGAGCACCCGCGGCATGAATCAGTCTGATTCATTACTGAATCAAGTAGTTCAGTCAGACGGGCGTCAGCGGGGGCGGAGGTGGGAGTAAATTCGGTCGGTGGTTGTGAGGCTCGCGTGTCGAAGCCGGTTGTGGTTCATACAGTTTCAACCGTGCCTTCCGGAGCCAGTTTGTCGACTGACTGGAAAAACTTCATTTGAGAGGTGTGTACGGGCAAGCGCCTATTTTCACAGAAATCAAGATAATCTTCGTACATCTCTTGGCGTTGCTCATCTCCCCGCGTGGGAATGTATATGTGCCCCTCAGGTGTCACATTCAGCTCGTTTTCAATAAACGACGAAACTGCGTCTCGGAGGGTTTGACCCGCCTCGTCCCATTCCTCCCCCCACGATACAACCCGGTCAAAAAACAGGTCGTCGTATATTGATTCTATAGCTTGGTGGCAATTCGCACACAACCGAACCAGGTTCTGCGAGCGATCCTCTCCTCCATACCGTCGTGGAATGATATGGTGGGTCTGTAGAACGTTTGGATTGTCCTCCCCACAGATATAGCAGCGGTCCGTCATCGCCAGCTTGATTCAATCGACGTTCGGTATCGCAACCCGAGGACGGAGGTATTACAGCAGTCCTTAACCTGCTGCGGTGGATAGCGGTCGCGTACGTCGTTGAGGTTTGCCTCCGACTCGATCAGGTGGGTGAGCGCCGCGTCGATCACATCGGAGCGCGGCGGATCGTCGTGCTCGCCGCTCGCCACGATGGCGCTCGCCTTGTCGAACAGTCGCTTCCGCTCGTCGGTCAACTTGAGGGATGTTCGGTCGGTCATTAAGTACGAATGTGCATACGGGGGGTTGGTTCGCGTCGCTCGCGGGTGAGTGACGGGGTGATTGACTTAAACACGGCTTCGCGACGGCTGTCGTGACCGGGACGGAAGCGCCGCGGCGGGGTCGAATCTATGCACCCCGACGCCCGCGCACGCCTCGCCAGGTGCATACATCGCGATGGTCGTTTATTTTGCTCGCGAACCCCACGGACTCGCGTCGAGACCACCCTTCCGGCGGGTTTACTCCTCGGCATCGTCCCTGGGGTCGTCGACGAGTTCGTACAGGCCGGGAGCGAGCTTGCGGGCGTAGCCATGCTCGACGAGCCGGCCGAGGCGGTTCGTGACGTTCTGTCGGCTGTAATCCTGCTGTTCGGCGATATACGTCGGGGAGCATCGCCCCTCCCGTAGCATATCGAGGATCGCGTTATCAGTCGGGTTCAAGTCGATCTCCTCCATGTGCCGCCGTTCACGACGGACGTTCTAAAACATACGTCACTACGACTTAGTAGTTATGTCCTAATACAATTGAATCATACGTAACTACTAAGATGCTGTAGGATAGAGACGTAGCTACGCCGCGGCGGAAGCGTCGGAGAACCCGACGCCGGTGGTGTGACACCGACGCCGCGGCCATCGGAACGATGGCGAACGACAATTCGCCGCCGGGCGATAAAGACCCGGCGGCTACGACGACGGACGAACAGCGGAACGAACTCGGCGCCGCGACCACCGTGCTCGGCGGCGAGCCGGCGTGGACCCACGTCGGCGCCTCGGCGGACGACCGCGCCTCGCTGAAGGTGCGCGCGGAGTTCCTCGACGACGGCCGCGGGAGCGTCGGCCTCACGACGACCCTCGCGAGTGGCGAGGTGTCGATCTCGCTCGACCCGGGCGCCGCCCGGCGCCTCGCGGCGAAGCTGCGCA
The DNA here is from genome assembly GCF_000427685.1 of Haloplanus natans DSM 17983. Taxonomy (NCBI): domain Archaea; kingdom Methanobacteriati; phylum Methanobacteriota; class Halobacteria; order Halobacteriales; family Haloferacaceae; genus Haloplanus; species Haloplanus natans. Next base: position 1,347 of record NZ_ATYM01000008.1, on the reverse strand, counting down.
GCGCCGCCGCCTACGCCGAGGGAGGGGAGGACCGATGACCGACCGCACGCGCCTGTTCGACCGCGACGACCTGCTTACCGCCGCCGATCTCGAAATGATCCACCGCGAGGCCGAGGTGCGCGTCGAGACGAACCCCGACGCCAACGCGGTGATGATCGGGATGCACGTCATGGGCGGGTGGACGTGGACGCTCCTACCACCCGAAGCCGCGCGCCAGTTCGGCGACGCCGTGCTCTCTGGCGCCGACGAGCTCACCAACCAGGCCGAGCCCGAGCCCGCGGCCGATGACTAACTGTCGCCAGCGCTGCAGCGGCGAGGGCTTCGAGCACGAACCCACGTTCATGTCGATCGCGAAGGCGGGCCGTCTTCTCCGCTGTCCGATTTGCCAGCGTGAGGCCGAGATAGCGCCGCCCGCGGCCGATGACGTGGACACTACCCCAAGGGTCGACGCCGGGAGAACGCCGGTCCGGAGCCGCCCGTAACGGGTTCGCGACGCTGGCGACACTTTTCGCGTGCAGTTGCTAAATGTTAGTCGAGAATTGTTAGGTATTGCCTAAGTGGTCGTCCGACTTTTGATAACAGATACCGAAGGTATCCGTATGGTCCGCAGAGGTTCGACCGGCGATAGCGGAACAGACACCACCTACTCCGGCGGGGGCAGTGACACCACCGCCGGCTCGGGTGTGACGGGCGACGATGGCGCCGACACCACCTACGGCGGCGGTGGCGACACGTCGACGGACGCCCCGACCGGCTCGACCGGCGCCGACGACCCCAGCGACGGTGGGGGCGACTACGGCGGCGGGTTTGGTGGCGACGATGATGATGACGACGATTCCGGCGTTGTCGGTGGTGGTGGCGATTACGACTACGGCGGCGGCTCGGATACGACCTACTCCGGCGGGGGCAGTGACACCAATGCCGGCTCGGGTGTGACGGGCGACGATGGCGCCGACACCACCTACGGCGGCGGTGGCGGTAACCAGACGACTACGCAGGCGCCGACCGGCTCGACCGGCGCCGACGACCCCACGCAGGCCGACGAGCCGGACGCGCAGGACCAGGCGGCCGACCGCCTCGACGGCGACGCCGAGCGCGGCGTCAGCCTGACGACCAACCCGAAGCTGGGGAGCGGCGGCCAGCTCGAACGCAGCGAGCGAGCGCGGCAGGCCGCCCGCGAGGAGACGGCCGCGGAGTTCCGCGACGCTGGCCTCGAAGAACAGTACGGTGCGATTACGGGTGCGGAGGGGCCGACCGCCGACGCGGTGCAACTGCTCCAAGGGCGCGTCGACCGGCGGGTGCCGGGGCTGTCGCTACTGGATACCGACCGCTACAACATCGTCCGCG
>NZ_ATYM01000005.1 GCF_000427685.1 Haloplanus natans DSM 17983 | reverse complement strand
GCCGCACTCGCCGCCTACGGAGCGCTGAACGCTACAACTTTCGTCGGCGCCGCTGTCGCCGTCGGCGTGGCTGCCGTTTTCTCGGTCTGCGCCGTCAAGTGGGTCGACGAAACGCTTTGTGTTCTCCGTAGTGGATACACCTGCCACACCTGCAGCGGCGAAAACGAACGGTGGGAGGCCGACTCATGAGCGTCGAGAGAAGGGACCGCATCCGGGCCTACGACCTCTACGCGCTTATCGGCGCCGTCCTGTTCGGCCTCGGCGCGATCGCCGTCGTGCTCGCGCTCGTCTTCGGTGGCCCGGTGACCGTCGCCGTCTCGATGCTCCCGGTCTCGCTCGCCGTCGGTCTCGGCATCCGTCTCAAATCCGGGTGGCGTCCCCGTGATCGGTCGCTCGACCGAACCGTTCGCGAGGAGGTGACCGAGTAGATGGACCGGCGAGCGTTCACCGTCCTCGTCGGCGTGCTCCTGGTCGTCTCCCTCACGGCGCCGCTCGTCGCTACCGTCGGCGCACAGTCGAGTGGCGCCTCGAGCGACCTCACTATCGACGAACTCCGAACCGACGGCACGCACTACAAGAAGCCGTCGGCGCGGATCGCGAACGGACACGTCTATTGGCTAACTCACACGCCCGCCTCGAAGCCGTGGGAGGACGAGAAGGACCTCCTCGAGACGGAAACCGTGCGCTCCGACGAGGTCTACCTGAACTCGATTCGGACGGCCTCCGAGCAAAAGACCGCGACCGTGAAAATCGCGTTTTGGGAGCGGAAAACTCGCACCGTCGAGACCGAGAACGGCACCACTACCGAGACCGTCGCCGCGAACGTCTCGGTCGTCACTCGCGAGGTGCAACTCGGCAAAGGGTGGCCGACGGCGACTATCGACCTCCCCGAGCATCAGGAGCCGGTGCAAATGACCATGTGGCTCGCCTCCGCGCCCGACGTAGCACGGTGGACGCTCGTTCATCACTCCTCGCCCTACGCGGCGAGTGCCGGCATCAACGACCAGGGAGATTATCTCACCTCGGCGGTGAAAGACTTCATCGCGCCGACCCTCGTCGGTGCGTTCGCGATCGGGTGGGTCGTCAAACGCGCCCTCGAGCGCGCCGGCGTCGGCCCGATGTGGGGATACGCTCCCTGGATCATGCTTATCTCGATCGGCGGCGGCGCCGTCGTCTTCGGCCTATTCGGGAGCCTCGCCGCCGTCTTCGTCGCTCTCCCCCATATCATCGCCGCGTTCACCGTCGGCGTGATCGGCGTGGTCGTCCTCGAGACCTACGAGGTCGGCGTGAGCGACGCTCGGTTCATCAAGCCGCAGCCCGAGGCCGCTCGGAACGCCTCCGGCGAGGAGGCCGTCGACGCGAGAAAGGCTCGCGAACGCTCCGAGCGAATCATCAAAACACCCGACGAGGAGGTCGCCGTCGTTCGGAAGGGTCTCGTCGCGTTCATCGCTCGCGTCTTCGGTCAGAACGCGACGCTCGAGGGTCACGAACACCTCGACACTCGCATCGAATACACTCAGGGAGAGGCCGACGAACTCTACGTCGTCTCTCCGAACGCCGACGACGTGCTCGAATACGACCCCGAAGGCTTCGAGTGGTCGGCGAACCCCCTCATCGTCCTCGCGAGCGCGCTCGTCGCCGGGGCCGGACTGAACCACTACGTCGGCACGCTCGCCGGCGTCGGCGGCGCCCTCGGCGCGATCGCTATCGGTGCCGTCCTCTACCTCGAGGCGACCGACGGGTACGCTCGCGTCGAACCGGCGCCCGCACACCTCCGTTCGGCGTGGGTCTCCTCGATGTATCTGCAGAAAGAGGCCGACGAGGCCGAAACCCTGCAGGCGTCGCGACGAAAGCGCGTCGAGGAGAAAGCGAAGAACCAGAAAGACGTAGAGGAGGCCCTCGAAGAACAGGATCAAACGCTCATCGAAGCCATGCACTCGACCGGCGGCGCCGATCGGATGAAAGCCGCTCGCGAGTCGGTCGACTCCGGTGCCTTCGAGTTCGGCCCCGATCGCGACAGCAACCTCGCGAACGGTCACCAGGAGGCCGACGATGAGTAAGAGTCGACGCGACGCCGACGGCGAGGCGACCGAGTTCGTTCGCCCGGCGCTCGTTCGACTCAAACTCGACCTCGAGCAACTCGAGGCTGAACTCTACGACGGCTTCGCGCGGCGCCGAGACGTGCTCGACTGGATGCAACGCCTTTGCGTTCGTACCCTCGGCCGCACTCGACAGGAGTTCATCGAGGACCTCGCCCGGCAGTTCCGGGGGCGCGTCGACGACCGTCGCGAGCGCGCCCTCCTCTCGGCCATGCTCGTACCGGCCGCTCGCGAGCGCGCCCTCGACGCCGGCACCGTCGACGAACTCCGCGAGCGCATCTATGCGACCGTGCTCGCGCCCGCCTATCATCGCGCACTGCGACACCTGCGGAAAGACGCAGGCGAATACATCGACTCCGCGCAGGAGACGACGACCTCCGGCCACGACCCGCAGGTACAGCGCTACATCGCGATGCGGCCGGCCGTCGACGAACTCGACGATAATCAGGATCGCGTCCTCGAGGCCGTCCTCGACGGCTTCGACGAGCCGGGCGATATCCTCGAATGGGGCCGCGACCTCGAGCTTGCCACTCACGGCGAGATTCCCGACCAGTTCGTTCGACGTGCCTACGTCGAACAGTCTACCCGCAGGATGCTCTTAAGCGGCGCTCGCGCCGACGAGCGCGCTCGCGAGTTATTCGCGGCCACGTACCTCGTGCCCGCGTTCAATCGCGGCGTGCGCGACCTCGTGGGTCGAGCCGGCGAACAGCCCGACGAAGACAAAGACCCCTCCACGGGGGCACATCTATGAGTCTCCAACCGAACGAAAACGACCAGTACCTCACCGAAACGATCGACTGGACAGAACAGGCGACGGGGCAGGGCGGCCGATGGACCGACGCGCGTTCGATGCGCGAGGAGTTCGGCATCGCGCCCTACAACTCCGAGGCGTTCGAGTATCCGAACGTCGTTCCGAACGCCCTCGAACACACATGGGCCGCCGGCCCGAATCAGGATGCCGGCGGCACCGACTTCCTCGCGACCGGGAAACCCGGATGCGGGAAGTCGACCTTCGGCCTCTCCTGGTCGATCCGACTCCTCGAGGTCAACGAGGAGAAAGTGGTTTGGCGCGGCTCGACGAGCCGCTCGGAGTGGCTTCCGCTCGCTCCGTGGACGACCGTGCTCGTTCCGAAGGGCGTCGACGTGAGCGCCGAACTCGTGCCGAAAAACCCGCTTCACGATGCGATCGAGGTCGACCTCGAGGACATGGTCCGCGACGTGAAGCGGTACGAGGACCCCGTTCACGTCAATCGGCAACTCCTCGAACCCGGACAGTTCCACGTTCTCTACCCGGACCCTCGGATGAAAGGGTGCCAGTGGGTCTACGAGGAGGCTCCCGAACGCACCTACGAGGCACCCGGTGACGATCGTGGACTGTTCGACCGCGAGGACCCACTGAACCACTGGTGGTTCGCCTACGTCCTCGCCCGCGTCGAGAAGGGACCGAACGACTTTCTCTCCCTCATTCTCGACGAAATCGGGGATATCGCCCCGGAGGCCGCTCGCTCCGATCAGTTCGCCACCTATCAGAAGGTCGAACTCCTGCGCGACGCCTTCGTCGACGCTCGGAAGTATGGCCTTTCGCTGTTCGCGTTCGGTCACTCCGAGCGCGACATTCACAACCTTATCCGCCACAAAATCCGGTGGCGTATCTCGATGCCCGGCTCGGCGAACCCGACGAGCAAGAACGACGTGATCGGGATGGACTCCGTCCCGATGACGAACGACATGACCTCCCGGTACGATATCGGCGAGTGTCTCCCGTTCACCGAACGGAACTTCGAGCGAAAGGTGCGGTGGGACGATATCCCGGCGCCGCACGATCGAACCCTCTCGGTCGACCTCGAGGTGAGATGATGAGCGCGAAAAATTCCAATATCGACCCCTCTCTGAATCGGCCGCTCGAAGGCGAGCGCGCTCGCTCGCACTCGCTGTTACGCGCGCGCGTCTCGGATGGGCTACAGGGGTCCCCCCGGAGGTGGTGGCGGTGAGGTCGTTCATACCGAGCGGTGAGCGAGCGGTGAACGTGCTCGTCGCCGTCCTCCTGGTCGCGAGTCTCGCCGGCCCCTTCGTCGCGACGGCCGCCGCCGTACCGAGCGGCATGGTCACCGTCCCCGACGCGAACGTGAGCGAAGACGTGCCGGTGGGAACGAACCCGGCGATCGACGCGACTCGCCTCGAGGGGAACGTCATGGCAAGCGAGCACGCCGAGACGCTCCGCGTGGTCGTTACTACTCCCGATCGCGCGAGCGACTACCTCGATAACGGCTCCGTCGCCGGTTCGAGCGGCAGCCTCGCCCTCGTGCTCAAAGACGACACGCACTCCCAAGGCCGGCGCGTCGCGATCGGCGCCGGCGCCGTGAAAGACGCGCTCGGATATACTCCTAAGCGCGTATACGGAACTCACGAAGACGGATCGAAGTGGTCTCGAGCCGTCACATACGACGCCGGAATGCTTGTCTTCGAGGTGCCGCACTTCTCAAGTAACACTGTGACTTTCAGCGGAGAGGTGTCTCTGACAGGATCATATTCCGACGGCTCGAGCGTGGGTTACGAACTCTCGTCGCTTGATAGTGTGTCGAATTTCTCGATCAACGTAAGTGGCGAGACTTCGACCGAGTGGGAGAATGTTTCAAAGACCGATCTTGAACCCTCCGCGACGAACTCGCTATCTATCGCCGGAAATGCTCCGCCCACAGGCCCGAACAGTTCATCGCCGGAGCTGACTGTCACTGACAACGCCGTTGATAGCTATAATGTCGTTCAGCAGAATGGCGATGGAGACACCGATCAGTCTATCCGACTCGTCGGAGACAGTGGAGGAGACACGGCTTTCTCGTCGGAAATGCAGATCAAACCCGATGCAAGCGGTACGATCCAAAACCTGACTCTCGATATAAAATATGCAAATGGCGATGATTACGGCTATACCGTCGATATCTATATCGTTCAGGAAGGCACCGATGAGACGTACGGCGAAGGAACACAGATTAAATCTGGATGGGACCCGTCGCATACCACTGGCAAACAGAGCGTTTCCGTCTCCGATTACTCGGTGTCGTCAGATACAACATACACTATCGAATTTGTCACATCAGGAACGGATAATGACGGTACCCAAGACTCGCTATTGATCGCAATCGATACGAGTGCATCGTCAACGTGGGCGACTGATAGTGTGTTCGGGGGCGAAAGTGCGTATCCAGACGTAACCGTGACTGATATTAAACGGACGGTATCGAGTGTGTCGGTCTCGGATGGCGCCGGTACGTCGGTCTCGTTCGGCGACTTTTCGGATGGAGAGAGTAAAACCAAGACAATCGACCTCTCAACATCTTCGTCCGAGTTGAATTTCTCCGGGGCTGGCCCCGGTGACCTCGACTACACGCTAAAGATACAAGAACGATCGAAGACCGTCGACCCTGTCGTTACCGTCAACGGCGAGACGACGAGTTACTCGGGGACGCTCTCGGATGGCGAGACCGTCTCGCTTTCGGCGAACGACTCTTGGGTCAAGTCATCGAACACGGTAAACGTCTCGGTCGGTGACGGTACGCTCTCGGCCGACGCTCCGTCGCCGTCGGTTAACCTCGACTATGTCCACGATGCATCGGATAAACAATCAGTTAATTACTCCTCGGAAAAGTGGCGCGAATCCTACAACGTCTCAAAGACGTTCGCGAGCGACCGCTCATCGGTGTCGCTCACTATCCCGTTCGCCGGCGACGTGGTCGGAATCTCCTCGATCGAGACGCGAGTCAACGGAGGGACGTGGTCCTCGGTAAGTCAATCGTCCTACTCCCTCTCAAATACAACTCTCACCGTCAACATGGGGTCGGTGAACGGCGGCGACACCGTTGAGGTACGAACGACCGCTCGTCGGGTGAACGTCGTCGACGGCTCGATAACCGTTACCGAGCCGACGGTGAAAGGCGAACGCCTCGATACGAAGTTTAGAATCGACTCTTGGTCGACCGACGCGCATATCTCGGTCGGCGCGACGCCCGACGCCGGTCGCATCAACTACGCCTACAAAGCCTCCTGGTCGAACGCCGACCCCTACGCGAAGATTACTGCCGACGGCTACAATTTCGTCTACCTTCCGGCAGCCTCGAGCGGCGGCGAGGCGCGCATGAGTACGATACCCGTCCGAGTCAACCCGACCAGTGGTGAGGTTCGTGTCTCCGTCGACGAGCCACGAACGCAAGAACCACAGTTCGTCGTTCGGCCCGGCGCGCACGATGGCGATACCGTCGATTTTACCTATCTCTCGGCTTCCGACGACACTCACTACGTCCTCAAGTCCGAGACGAACGACGTGGTGCGAGCCGACGGCACGGCGAACTCTCCGCTCACGCTCGAAGACGACGACTCGGCCGAGACGCTCGTCTTCTTGAAAGACCCCGTGTCGAGCGATAGCGGTGTCGTCGGTCCCGTCGACGTGGGCGGCGACTCCGGCGACCCCCTTTCGTCGCCGACCGTGGTCGTGATCGCTTGGGGCCTTCTTACCGCCGGCTTCTACGTCATGCACCGACGCATCGGCGGGCCGTCGGGCCTCCGTATCCCGTTCGTCGGCGCCGTCCCGTTCCCCGGCGGAATCATCACCGCCGTCGGTAGCGTCGGTTCGGGCCTCCTGATTATCGAGTTCTACTCCGGCCGCGTTTCGACCGCGCTCGCGAGTGTGATCGAGTCGGTCGGCCCGATCGCCGGTATCGCCGCCGTCGGTATCGTCGTTTGGTGGGCCTACAACCAGTTCCGAGGCCGTCCGGTCGTGATCGACCAATGAGTCTACTCCTCGAGGCCCTCCGCGCGCTCGGCGTCGGTGGCTCGCTCATGATCGCCGCCGTCCTCGTCGTCGCCGCGCTGTATCTGCGGAAGGGGGCGAGCGCCGCGACGACTGTCGCTACTCTCGCCGCCTCGACGACGACGTACGTGGTCGTCTCTCTGGTCGTGCTCGCGCTCGCGATCGGTGCCGGGTGGCTTAAGCCGAACCCGGAGCCGTTCCTCGCGTTCGCGAACGATGCGATCGAGGCCGGCCTCGATATCGGCGTCGACCTCCTCGAGTCGGCGCTCTAATCCTCGCGGCCGACGTTCGTCTCGCGATCGAGTGGGAGAAATGGTGTGTGGAGTTCCTCGAGCGCGCTCGTTGGGAGTTCCTCGGCGACTCGCCGCTTGTTTTGGAGGTCGTTCAGGTAGTGTTTGATGGCGAGGTCGATCGCCCCGGCCTTCGTCGACTCGCCGGTCGCTTCCATGAGTCGACGGAGTCTATCCTCTCGCTCGTCGGTCATTCTTATTCGCATACTCTGATTTTGCACACACGCCCTCCTAGTCGTTTCCCTGCGGTTGCTGAACGGGTGCCTCTTTATATATCCGGTTCAGTCGCCGGTCGTGCCTCCGGCGTGATCGGTGCGGAGACTGTCTCGATTTGCACACTCTTTTACTGATTTCTGATATTTCTCGATCGGCGATCGGGGGGAGTCGTGTGCAAAACCAGAGGTGCCGGATTTGTCGATGCGCAACCCCCCGCGGTTCCGCGAAGACGCCGATTCACGGGGTTACTCCGAATCCCCCCGATCGCCTCGGAAGTACCGATACCACCGAACGAAGAACGGCGCCGCGAGCGTCGCCTCCTGGTCCTCGACGCGACGAGCGAGTGCCGTTACCTCCTCCTCGATATTCTCCCGCTCGACCATTTGCCTACGGAGGTCCTCGATGCGCGCCTCCGCGACCTCGAGGTCGTGCTCGAGCGACTCGACGCGCTCCGCCTCGTCGATGAGATACCTCACCGCCTCGCTCTTTGACTCCGGCCCGCCCTCCTGGTCGACCAGTTCCTCGAGCCGCTCGACGTGCTCGTCGCGAAGCGAGACGGTGAGCCTCTTCATCGCTCGGTCACCGAATCCTCATCGTCGCTATGAAAATCCTCACCGGTCCGGTGAACGTCCTCATACGCCTCGAACACTCGGCGCGCTTTCCCCGACGGTTCCCACAGATACGACCGCCCTCGCCCTCCCTGCGTCTTGATGAGCCACCCGAGTTCGGTCATATCATCGAGACCCTTCAATGCAGTTTTGTCACCGACGCCCGCCGCCTCCTTAACCTCCTGCGTCTCGAAACCGGTCGTTCCTTCGGCCAATCTCTCAAGAGCCGCCCCCCACACCAACGACCGTTTACTCGTCATCGTGCCGATATGTAGCGTTGGCTATAAGGCAATTCGGTCGACATACTCGACCGTCAAGACCGAGAGAAACGAGCCGGGGGAAACACTTTGACCAGGTGACCCCGGCTAACCCTAACTTCCGCATCATGCCTTACTCACGCGCTAATCAAAAACGTTCGGTTCTAAATATCCCCGGTACGGACGCCGAGGAGTCCAAAATCGTGCGTTTCGCCATTTGGGCATTGATGCGGTTCTCCCGGTCGGCCTGGTCGGAGAAACCATGTCGATTGGAAGCCGAAAATCCGACTACGCGGAAGAACAGCTAAGAGACGACCTCGCGACCGTCCTCGACGACCGAGTCGAGACGCTCGAGTACCTACACTCGAGCGACCTCGTCGACGACGTGCTCGAGGAGAGCGCCGACGGCGTCGATAAGAAAATCGACGCAAAGCGAGTCGGTCGCAACATCGTCGAAGCCGCCGAGCGCGCCGGCCTTCATATCGAGAAGTGGTCGCATAACGGCCGCTCGACGACGTGGCTCGTCGAGGACCGAGATGACCAGGAGGCCGACCGATGAGCCGGTGTCGATGCGGCCGCCGATGCTCCGGTCGACTGTGCCGCGACTGTGAAGCCGATGAGCGCGCCGCAGAGCGCGCCGAGCATCGACGCGACGACTCCCCCGAATGTCCCTCCTGCGGTGGCCGGACGAGCGGCGAGGGCGTGACGTGCTACCGGTGCCGCCAAGGCGACGGCGTCGAGACCGACGGAGGTGAAAGCCGATGAGCGCCGCTCCCGTCGTCTCCGGTCACCTGCGCGAGCGGTGGCTCGACCGCTCGGCCGCGCCCTCGCTTGAGCCGGCGGTACTGTGGGAGCGCGGCGCGCGCGTTCCTGCGGACGAGTTCAACGCCGACGAGGCCCGCTATATCGCTACCGCCGACGTGGTCGTGATTCGGCGCGGCGCCTCCCTCTCGACCGTCCTCGATTCGGACCTCGCCGAACCGCTCGCGAACTACGCCGTCGACCAGGAGGTCGACCGATGAGCGTCGACTCATCCGACGAGGGTCGGCTGTGGATCGGCTCGGGAACGTGGCTCATCAACCGCCATGCGGCCGGCCCTTCGGTCGGTGTCGTGACCGACGTTCGCGAACCCGACCGAGGGACGAGCGCCCGTCTTAGCATCTACTGGCGCCCGAACCGATACCAAGGAATCTCCGTCTCGATGGCGCTCGAGAAACTCATTCGAGGCGAGTGGGAGGTCGACCGATGAGCGAGTCGCACCACTCCGACCCTGGCCCGCGCGGCTCGCTCCCAGTCGACGAGGAGACGCTCGACGATCAGGCACCGCTCCCGATCGCCGCCGAGGTCGCGCCGATCGACGGCGACCCCTCGCGAGGTCGCTTCGAGTGCCCCTCCTGCAGCCGCGACGTGAGTTCGACCAGGAGGCCGCACCGCATCGACGTTGACCTCGTCGACGAGGCCGCCCTCGAGGCACTCGGCGCCGACGAGGTGCCGGTCTACGGCTGGCGGTGCGACTACTGTTCGCTCGTCCTTCCGCTCGACGCCGACCTCGCGAGGCGCGAGCCGGCGATCGCCCCCGACGTGAGCGGTTGGGGCGTGGTCCGTCTCGCTCCCTCAAGAGGCACCCGCATCCGGGGGTTAGTGCCGAACCGGGAGGTGCTCGGTCGATGACCGCTCCTGAAAACCCGGTCTGTCCGAGGTGTAAATTCGCTGGCGTCGGTGGCGTGATCGACAAGGGATATGCTACGGAGCCTACCGACGACCTGCAGAAAGCCGACCTGTACGAGTGCCTTAACTGTGGATACACTGGGATGGACGTTTGTTTTGAGGGGGCCGGCGAACTATGAGCTTCGACTCGGAATCCCTCGCGAGCGGCGAGTTCGGCGCCGACGTGGTTCCCCAGGACCTCGAAAGCGGCTCGACGGCGACGAAGATTCGACGGACCGCTTCGATCACTCACGGCGTCGGCGTCTCGGTCGTGCTCGACGACGGCCTCGAACAGTATAATCACAGCATGGACTTGTGGCGCGACGTGATCGGCGAGGCCGGCGGCGAAAAAATCGTCGAGGCCGACCCCGACTTTCTCCCCGACGGAGACTACGTTTGGGTCTTCAAATCGAGCGGATGGAAAGCTGGTAAAGAGAACTCGGCCGGCGAGTGGAGACAATGGTACGAATACAAGCTTACGCTGAAACGTCGAGAGACCGACGAAGACGGCGAGCAGGAACTCAAGAAACCACCTACGTCGTGCTCGATTGATATCCAGCCCCAGGCGGAGGGACTCACCTACAAGGACGGTAACGACTTTTCGATTCCGTACGGTGAAGGCACTCGTCTCCGCATCCGAACGACGTACGTCGAGCGCTCCGGGCAAGTGATCGACCGGCTCTTTACCTGCCTCTCCGACGCACTCAAGCGCCTCGGTGGCGACCCGGACCTCGTCGACGTGGGCGATATGAAAGCCGACTCGGCGCGCATCTTCAAACTCGAGACTCACGTCCGGTTCGATATCGACGAGAAGCATCCGGTGAAACTGTGCCTCGATAAGAGCGAGAACCTCATCGACGTGGGCGGCGGCGCCGAGGTGAAGACGTGGAAACGCCGAGATAAGGCCGGGTGGATGGAAGCCCGTATCACCTCCGATCGGTGGGACCGCCTCGGCTTCGACCCGCTCGAGGTCGACGCGATCGAGGACGGCGAGGAGACGACAAAACGTCTCTCTCGAGAACTCAAGTGCTACCAGGCGACCAATTGGGAGGACCGCTCTCGCGACGACCCCCTTCACCATCCGAAGCTCGAGGCGAGCCTCGGCGGCGAGTCGACGGCTCACCTCTCCGAGTGGGACTCTACTCTCAAGTCGCTCCGCCGACTCGTCCTTTCTCACCTCGAGTGGGCCGGCGTCGACGACGGCGACCTCGTCGCCGATGACTACTTCAAGCCGAGCACACAGCCGACTGTCGAGGTGGCGCATCCGCAGGGTCGTCGCGAGGACCTTCGTCGCTTCTACAGCCGCTTCGAGCCGGTCGTGTGGTCGGCGGCGATGAAGTATCAGACCGACGCGCAGTATGATATCCTCTCCGTTATCTGTGAGAACTACGGCGCTACGTACGATCAACTCGTCTCGGCTACCGGCTACAGTCGGTCGAATGTCGAGTATCACGTCGGCGAACTCAAAGACCTCGGCCTCCTGGTCACGGTCGGGAACCCCGCGATCATCGCCTTCGACGCCGACTACCTCTACGAGAAGGTCTCGGAGTTAATCGACTCGAAAATCGCCCCCCACTTCGACGAGGAGACTATCTCCGCGCGCCGGCTCGGTCGCGAAGAACGTGCTCGCGAGCGAGAGGAGGCGCGCGAGAACGGCGAGGCGAACGGGTGCGGCTCGTCGAGCGGCGACGGCGACGGCGACCAGGAGGAACGCGCCGACGACCAGGAGGACGCCGACGGCGAGCGCGGCGAGTTCGTTTACCTCTCGGAGTGGGAGGGTAACCTCCTCGACCTCGAACACGAACTCGAGTCGCCCGATCACCGCCGCGACGAGGAGGACGTGAGAATCCGCGAGTTCGGCCCGCCGAGGTAGCGACGACCTCGGCCGGCGCTCGCTCTTTTCTTAGTCGCATCGCTCGTTTTCTACCCCTCGACGTCAATAATTTTCAGGCGTTAGCGGCGTGAACGCGCCGATTCTCACTTTCGACCGGCGCTCGGCGTGATCGACGCGCCGGCGCTCGGCGTGATCGACGCGATCGCGACCGTCGACGGCGGCGAGCCGGCTCGAGCGCCTTCGATCGCCGCTCGCGAAACAGCCGTTTCGGGGCGTGAGGCGCGAGCGCCGCCGAAACCGGTTTGCGGAATCCGCTTACGACAATGCCTCTAAGGAGGCAGAACAATTACGCGGCGCGCAGAACGCGCGCCGCTACCGCCGAACCGCTCCGCTCCGGCCGACTCGGGCCGTAACCCCGGTGATCCTCGATAAAACAAGGGTGCCGATACCCCCCACCAAATCCGAAACCAGTTTGCAGTATCCTCTTAGGACGGGCAACTCCGCAAAGCCGTTAACTACGACGAGGTAGATATCGACTCGCTCGGAGGACGGCTCCGAGCCGGCCCCCTGGGAGGTGGGACTCTTGGGGGCCGATTTTCGTGCCGGCACTCGAATCCATCCGCTCTACCGGGATAAGCGAGACGCCTCGATTCTAAAAAGTGAGACCGCTATTTGGGTATCTCGACCTCGACGCCGATTACTCCCCGATCGGTGTCGAGATACGGCGAGGCTTCCTCGACCGCGAGGCCGCCGTCGTCGATCACGCCGAACGTCTCGAGCATCCCTTTCGGTAAAGTAACTGAAACACTGTTCCCCGCATCGTTTAGCTTCCGACTTTCGGGAATCCGATTCATGGGAGGTGGGACTGCATCCTGTCATGACGTTTGTTATGAGATAAATATTGTTTCGAGTTACTACGCGAGTCACTACGAGAGTCGTAACATCCGACTTACATATCAACCCGGCCACCCTCCGCGCGATTATCCGAGGCGACGCGCCTCGGCGTGGTCGTATGACCGGAGAATCCCTCCCCCGCATCCGGGGGGTCGATCGACGCATCGCTCACGACGAATATCTCCGCGCGGCCGAGGAGGTGCTCGACGAACGTGCGACGTAGCCTCGCCACGTTCGGCCTCATCGCGCTCGTCCTCCTCTCCGCTGTCGCTCCCGCTGCGACGGCACAAGTGAACGACGGGAGCGACTACACTCAAGGCGCTTACATCGAGGCCGACGTAACGAAAGACGTTCATCAACTCGACTGGTCCTCGGCGCTCACCTACGAAGCCGACGACGGCTCACAGGCACAGTTACCCGGCACACTCAACGAGTCGGTGAACAACACCTATCAGTACCAAGCGACCGACCTCGAGGCCGCCGCACTCGGCGAGTTCCCGCGCAAAGACGAGTCTAACAACTCGGCGAGCGGCCTCGACGCGAGCGAGTGGACGGCCTCCGGCGCGTCGGTCACCGACACCGAGCCGGCCGCCGGCGTCGAAGCGATCGGCGTGAGTGCCTCGGCCGCCGGCGACTCCGCGAGTTACTCGAACTTCTCCGTCTCGAGTGACGAGCCGAACCGCTACCTGCAGTTAGTGCTCGACGTGAACTCCCTCGCGAGCGGCGCCGAGGTCCAAATCGAAGTCGTCGACTCCGACGGCGACTACAAACAGGCTATCGTCAACGGCTCGGCCTCGATGGCCGAGGACGTGATCGCTACCGGCACCGGCGAGGGCTACGTCTACCAGCGGCAACTCGGAAAGATGGCTACGAACACCGCCGGCGACGGCACGTTCGACAACATCGAGAAGGTCCGAATCGAGTTCGTCGGCGGGACGGCCGACCTCACTATCACGGGCATGAACGTCGAGAAGATGACGACATGGTCGTTCGGCGAGCGGAAGGTCGACACCGACGACGATGACGGACTCGAGACCGAGACCGTCACCGAACACAAGGAGACTGGCGCTATCGCTATCGACGACCTCTCGACGATCGGCGATGCGCTCGATGAGGGTGCGATTCACGACCTCACCATGCCGGTGAAGTTCCGCACCTCCGACGTCGGAGGTTCCGACGTTCAGGTGAACTTTACCGCCGCCGACGGCTACCCGTCCTTCTCGGACCGGGCGAGCCTCTACTACCGCCTCGAACTCCCCTCGGCGTACGACCTCAGCTACGCGGACGCTGAACTCGTCGCCGAGACGGAACTCCCATCGAATCGGTATCTCGCCGTCGAATACGCCGAGGGTGTCTCCGACACCGAGTTTACTGATATCTCGACGTGGTCGGATGAGACCTCGCAATTCGACAACGAGGGTGACAAGGTCTCGCTCGATACGACGATTCAGCCGGGCCAGAAAATCGCGATTCACGCGAAGTATCTGGTCACCGGCGACGAGCGCTCCGCGATCGAGTCGAGCGGTGTGGTCGGTGGCCCGATCGGCGACTCCGGCGGTGGGTTCTTCTCGAACCTCCCGCTCATCGGCGGCATCGCCGCCGCGATCGGCGCCGTGATCGGCCGCCTCAAGGGACTCATCTAAGGAGGCCCTCACATGGTATCAATTCCCGGCCCGCCGATATCCGACTTACAGGAGATAGCGTCGAATAACGTGAGTCGAATCTTATTCGCGGCGTTCATCTACCCGATTCTGCAGTTCGCCGCGAAGACGAGCGAACTCATCGCGGCGCTCTTCAACATCATCATCGTGCCGACGACGGCCTTTATCGACGGTCTCGGCCAACTCATCTTAGCGATCACCGTCGGTGCCGCCGACGTGATCGGCGCCGGTTCGGGAGCGGCCGCCGAGGCGTTCCTCATCGGCGTGTGGTCGGCCCTCGGCCCGCTCGCTTATCCGGCATCGATCGGCGCCGTCCTCGCCGGCGCGTACCTCGTCTTACAGTACCTCGAGATTCCGGTTACTGCCGACTCCGTGATCGGCCTGTTCAGTGGCACCGACCTCCCTGGACCGTTCGGCACCGACGAGGACCAACAGTAATGAGCGGCTCGAGGCCTTTCGTCGAGGGAACGCGAATACAAGCCGAGCGCCTCGCGAGCGCCGCGCTCGGGTACATCGGCGCGCAGTTCGCCGCTGGTCTCTCCGGCCTCATCGCCGGCGTCTTCGCGTTCCTCACGGCGCCGTTCATCGCACTCCGTAACGGAGCGGCCGCCCTCGCGACCGGCCTCACTCGCGCGCCGACCGACGCCGTTCGCGACTCCTACGGCGCCCTCGAGGCGACCGTCGCCGACCTCGGTCTCCTCGGCTTCGTCGCCGCGATCGGAGCCGTGCTCATGCTCGGATATATCGCCGTGCAAGGGAGG
Organism: Haloplanus natans DSM 17983; assembly: GCF_000427685.1. Lineage (NCBI taxonomy): Archaea > Methanobacteriati > Methanobacteriota > Halobacteria > Halobacteriales > Haloferacaceae > Haloplanus > Haloplanus natans. Next base: position 1,415 of record NZ_ATYM01000005.1, on the reverse strand, counting down.
GATTTGCTTGGCTAATCCGCTCCCCGACGCCGTTCAAGAACTCCTACAGTATTCCGAGACGCTCATCGCCTTCGCGAAGGCCCCGGCTCGGTTCATTCGGAAGCGCGTCCTCTCGTTCATCGTCGGCGTCGTCGCCGCCCTCGTCTCGGCGACTGGTTCGATCGGGAGGGGCGCCTTCGAGGCCGTCGCCGATGCGTTCCGCGCGGCCTCCGAGCCGTTCATGGGCGCCGTCGGCGGTGTCATCTTCCCGATCATCGACACTTGGGTCGGCTTGAACGTCGGCGTGGCGAACGTCGCGACCGGCGTGCTCGGCCCGGCGGCGCCGATCGCCGTCGTCGCGTTCATCGTCTTTCAGCTGGCGCTCGTCATCCGCGCGATTCCGCCGCTCCTCGTCGCCGCGAGCGACCTCCTCGGCGCCGTGCCCGTGATCGGCTCGATACTCGACGCGCTCGCAACCTTCGCGATCGAATACATCGGAGGGAGTAGAGACCAATGACCAAACTCACGCTCCGTGAGGCGGTTTCACACCCGGCGACGGTCGCCTCGACGCTCGTCGCCGTCGTCGGTGGCGCGCTCAATCTCCCGGTCTTCGGCGCCCTCGCTACAGTCGCGTGGGCGAAGGCCGCGAGCATCTTTACCGCGCTCTCCGTCGCCGGCTTCTCGCTCGCGCCGAGGGTTGCGTTTCTCCCCGAGGGGATGCTCACCGCGCTCGCGATAGCGGCGGGCCTCCTCTACGTCGCCAAAATCGCCTACGGAGTGTATCAAAACCTCGACACACGACTATGACCGACAGTACCGACTCCACGAATCGAACCCTCTCGCGAGGTGAACTATGCCGTTCGGCGTGACCGTCGACGCCGTCCTCGAGGCCGCAGGGGGTAACCTATTCACAATCCTCGGCCTCGCGGCGCTCGGTCTCCTCGTCTACTGGTATCTCGACGAGCGCGGCGAGTCGGCGAGCGATACCGTCGAAAGCGTCGGCGAGCGCGCCGACTCGTTTTTCGGCGGCGCGATCGGAGCGACCGGCTCCCTGATAACCGTCGTCGCCTCGATCGCCGTCACAATCGGCCGCGAACTCCTCATGACCGGCTCGATGCTAAATCAAGTCGTCGAGGCGCCGGTCGTGATCGGTCACGTCATCGTCGGCGCGCTCGCCTACGGCGGCTTCCGGGGGTACTTCCCGATCAACGCGGCCGGGTTCGGGTGGGGATTCCTCATCATCACTCTCCTCGCCCTTTGGGCGCGCTACTCGGGAGGTGAGGCGACTTCATGACGACCGTCGAGACCGACGAGCCGCTCGCCGAGGAGAACCGCGAGTATCTCGACATGATCGGCCGCGACCTCGGCGTTCGCGAGGTCCTTCTCGACCGCGAGCTTCGAGGAGAGGTTTTCGCGCCGGTGATCGCCCTCGCGAT
>NZ_ATYM01000004.1 GCF_000427685.1 Haloplanus natans DSM 17983 | reverse complement strand
GCCGCCGACAGCCTATAGCTTCAACCCCACGAGGGTACGTCTGAAACCGCTTCGGCGGCGAGACGTACACCAACCGGGAGGCGCTTCAACCCCACGAGGGTACGTCTGAAACCACCCGACCACGGCGACGGGGTCCCGTGGGGCGAGGCACGCTTCAACCCCACGAGGGTACGTCTGAAACACGACGTTCGCCCGACTGTTAGCGTCGGCGAGGTGCTTCAACCCCACGAGGGTACGTCTGAAACGTCGCCCGGGGGAGCCCACACCGCCGACACTTCTTGCTTCAACCCCACGAGGGTACGTCTGAAACTGTGGGTCATATTGTTGTCGTCACACCACTCAAGGCTTCAACCCCACGAGGGTACGTCTGAAACGTCGACAAGGTGGGGTGGCTGTGACTCGGATCGACGCTTCAACCCCACGAGGGTACGTCTGAAACCCAACATGGCAGACCCAGACGACATCCTAGACCTGCCGCTTCAACCCCACGAGGGTACGTCTGAAACATCCGCGTACTTCGACACGGCCACCGTGGCGAGGCTTCAACCCCACGAGGGTACGTCTGAAACTCGACGGTTGTCTTCTCCTCGCTCCCGTCGGAGGCGCTTCAACCCCACGAGGGTACGTCTGAAACGAGCGCGGTGAGTCGGAGGCCGTCGACGCTCTCCTCGCTTCAACCCCACGAGGGTACGTCTGAAACGCTTCGAGGTACTGTAGGGCTTCGCGAGCGTGACGCCGCTTCAACCCCACGAGGGTACGTCTGAAACGACCGAACACCACAGCCGCCGCGGGAGCCACCGGCAGCTTCAACCCCACGAGGGTACGTCTGAAACCGCGACGCCCGGGCGCCAGCACACCGGCCGTGGGTGGCTTCAACCCCACGAGGGTACGTCTGAAACGGGGAGCAGATAGACGGTCCGTTGTTGGAGTAGCGCTTCAACCCCACGAGGGTACGTCTGAAACGCCGTCGAAGGCGACGGCGGCGACCATCCCCTTGCGGCTTCAACCCCACGAGGGTACGTCTGAAACGACGACTCGGTCTCGATGTCGGAGGCCCACTGCTCGCTTCAACCCCACGAGGGTACGTCTGAAACGCAGCGCGTCGCCGAGAAAACTATCGTCCACGATTGGCTTCAACCCCACGAGGGTACGTCTGAAACGCGGGCGCCCGGGCGTCCACGCGTACCCCCTCTGAACGCTTCAACCCCACGAGGGTACGTCTGAAACACCTCCCGCACCGAGGGTATCGACGCCCGCGCGACCGCTTCAACCCCACGAGGGTACGTCTGAAACACGGGCGACCTGAGCATCACGGGCACACTCACCGCTTCAACCCCACGAGGGTACGTCTGAAACTCCGAACAGACGACGTGATACCGACTGCCACCAGTGAGCTTCAACCCCACGAGGGTACGTCTGAAACCGCCGTCTGCGGATTCGAGGGCGTCGGCAGCCCGGTTGCTTCAACCCCACGAGGGTACGTCTGAAACGCACGCCGACGTCGAGATCGTCGTGGGCGTCGGCGTCGCTTCAACCCCACGAGGGTACGTCTGAAACGCCCCGTCAGCGACGCCCAGTTGCCCTTCGACCAGCCGCTTCAACCCCACGAGGGTACGTCTGAAACACACTCACGCTTGACGGCCGCGTCGACGACTGGTGGCTTCAACCCCACGAGGGTACGTCTGAAACCGCGCCAGCCTCGGCGTTCACTACGTCGGACTGGCTTCAACCCCACGAGGGTACGTCTGAAACGCCGTGTGATGCAGCGAGACGATGATGCTTTGGAGGCTTCAACCCCACGAGGGTACGTCTGAAACTCGGTTGTGCTAAGTCCACGGTCATCAGGTGGATGGCTTCAACCCCACGAGGGTACGTCTGAAACCTGATCGTCGTCGACGGCGTCGCCACAGTACGGACAGCTTCAACCCCACGAGGGTACGTCTGAAACCGGCACTCAGAAGATCGACGCAACTCTCAACGACGGGCTTCAACCCCACGAGGGTACGTCTGAAACGAGCCGGTTCCATTCCGCCCATGTGAGTTCGACGGGGCTTCAACCCCACGAGGGTACGTCTGAAACGTGGGCAACAGATGCGGACTGTGTATTCGTCGCCTGCTTCAACCCCACGAGGGTACGTCTGAAACGCGACGCCCGGGCGCCAGCACACCGGGCGGGGGTGGCTTCAACCCCACGAGGGTACGTCTGAAACTCGTCTACTCCGCGGACAACCGCAAGACCGTTGGGTGGCTTCAACCCCACGAGGGTACGTCTGAAACGTCTTCGACGGCCCAGTCGTAGATCGGGTAGACGTGCTTCAACCCCACGAGGGTACGTCTGAAACCACGGCTTGGAGTCGGCAGGTGTCCTCAACGGGGAGCTTCAACCCCACGAGGGTACGTCTGAAACTTCCAGACTTGGTCCGGGAGCTCGGGCATACACCGCGCTTCAACCCCACGAGGGTACGTCTGAAACTCCAGTATCGCGGCGGATGGCGGCCCGCTCGTCACGCTTCAACCCCACGAGGGTACGTCTGAAACCTCGCTCGGCGTTGGCTCGTCACCGACCTGGTCGGCGCTTCAACCCCACGAGGGTACGTCTGAAACGCCGATCCAACCGCCCGTCACCGCCACCACGCGCTTCAACCCCACGAGGGTACGTCTGAAACTCGTCTCGGTCCGGTGCAGCACGTTCATGCGTTTGTCGCTTCAACCCCACGAGGGTACGTCTGAAACTACGACGACTACACGGACTGGATGGTCGAGGGGTCGCTTCAACCCCACGAGGGTACGTCTGAAACGTATCGCTCGACGGACAGGGCAACGTGACGGTCGCCGCTTCAACCCCACGAGGGTACGTCTGAAACCGGCGCCGACCCCGTCGACCGCGCCCTGTCCGAGGGCTTCAACCCCACGAGGGTACGTCTGAAACAACTTCCAGCGCCCAATCGACGCGACCGTCGACGGGACGCTTCAACCCCACGAGGGTACGTCTGAAACCATAGTGGTTTTGCCCACCATATCACCTCTACCAGTGGTATACACTTCATCATTTCCGTCGACCCGCAATCCCCCCAAACCCCCCGGGGGGTCGACATCAGCTAGAGGAACCGACTATTTTCGGTCGGGTCGTCCCCGTACACGGTACGGTTCAATAGCCGGTCCGAAGAGAGTTCGTAGACCATGACTGATTCTCCCTCCTGAAGGAGATCTTCAATCTCCCCCTTCAGTGTCGCTAGATCTCCCTCCGAGATTTCCCCTTCCAGTACCGAGTTCTGGACGTGAACAAGATATCGGCGACAGAGCTTCAGCATCAGGTGGGTCCTGTCAGCCTCCATGTCGTAGACGACGATGACGTACATCTACCACCACCGCTTGAACGAATCATAGGATTCGCCGGTTAACAAGTGCTTTTTGAGCTTGTATACCTCCAAGCGAAGCAGATACTGATAGCTCACCTTCCGGTTCAGCGTCGGGTGCTCGACTGTTCGCTCGAGTGTCTCCTCAAACTCCTTCAGAAACGTCGTTCGCCCTTCCTCGTTAAGTAGACAGGAGCCAACCTCGTCTCGGAAATCGTCTCGGCTGATCTGCTTACGGTTGACCAGTCTGAACAGCAGCCGATCCGTTAATACTGGTTTGAACAGGTCAGCAATATCCAGCGAAAGGGAGTAGCGCCGTTCTCCCGGCTCGTGGAGATAGCTGATGGTCGGGTCAAGTGCGGTAGCACGGATTGCGGAGACACAGTTTGCGTACACCATACTGTTCCCGAACGAAATGAGCGCGTTCACCGGATTCGGTGGTGGATTGTACTCTCGGCCGTCGAACGCGAACGAGTCGGGAAGAACCGCCTCGAACGTCTGGTAGTACGCTCTCCGGGCCGTCGCTTCCACACCCATAAGCTCGGAGATATCGCTAGCGTCGTCGATACGCGCAGTCGCGTTGTCCAACTCCTCGATTACGCCCCCGAGCTCGTACTCCCGACTGTTGTAGTACGTGACGTTCGTCCGCATATTGTGGATACTCCCACGGACGAACGAGGCAGCGAGAGACTGCCGTTGCTCGGGATCGTCGTACGCCCGGACCTGCTCGACGACAGTTCGACCGCTCGTCTGGCCGCGTTCGGGCATCAGTGACCCTGCATAGCGATCGTTCCATCCGAAGACATGGACAGCAACGCCGTGGTCATTGAGAAACGACATCAGCCGCGTGTTGTAGTCGATCTGTCCGTGTAGGTAGATCGCCTCAGCGTGTTCGACGGGGATATGTTTTTTCTCGCCATCATCGGTCTCCAGCCGAACTGTATCCTCGCTCCGTTCGATGCGGCCGTCCGAAAAGATGTGGTAGTTCTTGTCCATAATCAGACCCAACAGAAGTCGTGATAGGCACACGACTCGCAGTACGGTTTCTCAGTGGCTTCCGGCGGGCTATCCGCGGTCACGATCGCGTGAATCCCTCGGATTGCCGACTCGACTTTGTCGCATCGGTCGTCGTCGAGGGAAACGTCCTCACGTCGACGCTCAGTCGGGTGTGCCAACACGCCCTCACGTTCGACGCCTAATACCCGGTCGAAGTACCAGAGGTAGTACGAGAGCTGCATTCGCGCTGGCTCTGTCAACGTCGATGAGGGTTTCACCTCCACCACCCGACCGTCTTCAAGTAGGTCGAGAGCGATCATCCCGAGTCGAAGGTTCTCCTGTGAACGTTCGCCGTAGGAGGACTCATCGACGCGAGTCCCTCGGGCAACGCTTGCGTTCTCCCGGTCGATTTCGATGTTCCGGCTCTCGAACCAGAGTTCGCGTTCACAGACGTAGTAGTACTGCATCATCACGCCAGTGACGCGAAACGGGTTGTCGACGGCGTCGCCCTGTGCCGTGGCCACCAGCCGAGAGACGGGATCGCTCACAGTAGACGTGCCTCCACGCTCGTGTCAGGGATGACGACGCCGTCGGTGGCGTCGAAGTAGCCGTTATGCCGACCCGGGCGCCCGTCGAGCACCAGCCGGTCGGTGTCGGGGAACAGCGGCTCGCATGCAGCGAGCTTCTCCATCGTGTCGTCGTCGCCGGGGTAGACGGGAACGGAGACCTGCCAGTCCCCGGTCGACTCGACGAGGTCGTCCAGATCGTCCCACCGGTACTCGTCGAACGCTCGCCGGATCTCTTTGACGGTCTCGCGCTCATCGGCCGTTCTCGTCACGATCACGTCGACGGCGGGCCGCTCGTCGATGAGCGAGAGTCGCCCGAGCTGTTCGGCTTCTGCTCGCTCGAGGTACTCCACATACTCGTCGGCACCGACGTCACGCCCATCGAGGAGGTCGAAGTAGTGTTCGACGGCGTTTCGAGTAACGTCTGGCTCGGGCATCGGTTCACCGTCGTAGACCGTTGCCAGCGCTTGGCCAGTCAATTTGGTGAGACTCTCTCCTCGACCGTAGACCGCGCTTGCGGGCGTTGTCTCGCGGTTCGGCGGCGGCGCGAGCTGCCAGACCGTTACGCGCCCACGGTTGCGGTCGTATGACCGGTTACATCGACCCGCAGCCTGCACGAGGCTGTCCATCGGCGCGAAATCACGGATAACCTCGTCGAAGCTCACGTCGACGCCCGCCTCGACCAGCTGGGTGGAGACGAACAACACTGGTTCACCCGCTTCTGCGAGGTCGGACGCCACGTCGATGAGGTGACGTCGGTCACACGGACGGTGGCGTGTCGTGAGGTGAACCAACAGCGGCTGCCCCGGTCGTCGTCGACGGACTGCATCGGCAAGCGTCCGCTCGGAGCGTATCGATTTGGTTGATCGGTCCGCGGCGGTGAGCAGTTCGTCGTACACCTCGTTGACGTCCAGCGGTGCCGTTCTGTCGTCCACCGACTCGGCGAGCTCGCGTGCGCTGTCGATTGTGTTGCAGATCGCCAACACCGATTTACGATCGTCGGCCCGGGTCGCGACGAGGTCGCCGGCTCGGTCGTAGGAGAGTGCTGCTGACTCCGCGTCGTCGTTCATCTCACCCTCTGTCTCGTTCTGCCCGGGAAGCATCGCGACCGCGGACGGGTGAAGCACGAAGTCGAGCCGGTCCAGCTCGGCGTAGTACGGATCGGGGTCCGAGACGAGAGAGAACGGCTCTCGGTCGCCGGCAGAGAGGAGTTCGGGCTGTGTGGCTGTCATAGCAATCACCGACGCGCGGTACTCCTCGGTCAACAGTTCGACCAGTCGGTCCACGAGCGGCCACCACTCAAGCGGCAGCGCCTGTGGCTCGTCGAGAACCACCACGCTCCCGTACAGCGAGGGGAGCTTCATCGAGCGGGCGTTCGTCGGCCCGGCGAGACTCTCGAACAGCTGGACGAACGTTGTCACGACCATCCCCGACCGCCAGCTCTCGCCGAGGAGGGCGGCGACGTTCTCGACGGCGTCGTCGGCGACTGATTCGGGCTCGTCCGGCGGCGAGACGAGGGTATCCGCAAGGTGGTGGTCGACGGTAAGCCGTTCGCCTCTCTCGCCGGTCCCGAACAGTTCGCGGCTCTGTTCAGCCACCTGATCGATAATGGACGTGTACGGCAGTGCATAGACGAGGCGCCCCTCGTTTGGGTTCGACGCAATCTCACTCCCCTTGAGCACTGTTATGGCGGCGTCCAGTCCCGTGAGTGTCTTTCCCATCCCTGTGGGGAGCGTCAGCGTCGCGACGTTCCGATCGTCGTCGACGAACTCTTTGGCGCGAGCGTGAACCTCCTGTCGAGCGTCCTCGCGCCGCTCGTTCATCTGTTCCGTGCGCGGGTCCAGCTCTGTCTCAGCATTCTCAGTCTGGAGTTCGTCGATGTACGCGTCGATTTCTAGCCGCCTAGGGGTCGGCGACCGGTAGGCCTCCCGGCCGATTTCGATTCCGGTCGATAGGTACGTCGCGCTCGCCTTGTCGGCGAAGACGAGCGCACTCCAGACCTGTAGCACTGACTCGTAGAAGCCAGGAGGAAGCTTCTCTGGCTCCGGAGACAGGGTTAACCCTCCACAGGCGTGTTCGGCGATCGTTCGGTACTTCCCAGCCTGTTCTCCTTCGGAGACATATTCGAGAAACGCTGCCCAAGATCCTGAGTTGTTGGTCGCTTGCTCGAGAACCGATTCGGCGAGTGCTGGAACTTCCTCGTTAATCTTTTTTGCCTGTTGGCAGGCGTCGCGTCGGAAGAGCCGCTTGAGAGGGGACTGGGCGCTATCTGCGGCCGCCTGCGAGACATATGGAGCAACGTCTGGAAGTTGGCCATGGTGTTTAGCGACTGCGAGAAAGCCAATGAGTGGATCCGCCCCGTCGAACCCGCGCGCCTCTAGCGCGTAGTGGGCGAGCAACGCCGATATCGGGGCATGATGCTTCGGCCCGTCCGGCTGCGCGTCATCCGAAAGGAGATGCTCGCGGAACCAAGAAGTTAGCTTCCCGAAGTCGTGAACTTGTGCCACAACTCCTGCCAACTCAGCAAGCGAGTTCCCTGCTGGCGTCTCGGCGTCGTCAGGGACGAGCCATCCGACCCGCTCGCGGACGTCGTCGAGATGTTCTTCGAGTGGGATCCGTTCCCCGTCCGGTCCGATATGTGACGGTCGGTCGGTGAACTCGACCATGACTACGCCCCCTCGCGGCTCACGAGAACATCACCCGTCGGCCGTCGACCTCGTGGGTCTTGACATCATGTACTCGGAGTGGCTCCGCTCCAGTTGCGTACGCAATCGACTGGAACGCCGTCGTCGTCCGACCACCTTCGTCGGCCGTCATAAACGCCGGTGAGCGTTCGACTTTGACCTCCGTTTCAGGAGTGAGCTCGACGCTATCGACGGCTTCGAGCACCGCCGAATCGACATCGGTAGTCTCGCGCTCGTGTGGCGTTACCTCGAACTCGCCGAGATACGTGACCTCTGCAAGATGCTCCGAAAGGCCGAGACTCGGCGGGTAGTAGGACGTCCCATCGCGGAGTCGGTCCTGCAGTCGGTTTCGGAGATCGTCGTTCGCGAGCTGAAGGTCGACACGGTAGGCCGGTTCGACCAGTACCTCGTAGTTGTGTTGCTGGCGGAGCTCCGACGGGTCCGGCATCGAGATCCGTGCATGCCCGCGGCTGGGCATCGTCGTCATGTGCTCTTTGGCCGTCGAGAGCGTGTTCATCGGCATATTGATCGCTCGGAGCTCGTCGATCGGCTCCACCGCGACAGCCGACACGTTCTGGCTGAACGCCTCGTAGTAGCTGTCCCGGTCCAACCCAAGCATCGCGGCGACGAGACCGGCGACGGTCGTCCGGGGAATGATCCGATACGTCTGTTTGACGATGTTCCCCTCGACCCGTCGGAAGTGCCCCCACTCCCCGCGGAGTTCGAATGAGAGACACGTCTCTGGGAGCCCGTCGTCCTCGTCAGTCCTGCCTTCGAGTGACTCTTGGGCCATCACTCGGGCATTGTCGCGGCAGCCTCGTCGTAGACGTCGACGACCTCGACCGTCTCGTCGTCGACAGCCTCACGGAGCACGTCGTAGAACCCGTGCTCACTGGGCTTGTCGCCCGCAGTGTAGACCTCATCGCCGACGGTCACGTCGAGCACGTCGCTGGCAACGACACGAACGCGGGCGATACGGTCGGCGTGGCGGCCCAACCGGGAGACGAGCTCAGTCCCGTCGAGCGTGAACTCTCGGACGTTCCGGAGTTCGTCCACAGGGGCCGAGCTCTCTTCATCGATGTCAAGATCGCGAGTGAGCCCACCGAGGTGGAAGCTCTCGTCCTCGTACTCCACACGGAGGTAGAGTCGTGGCTCTTGGCCGACCTTGCTCCGGCTGATGGTCTGATTCTTGATCGCGCGCCACGGGAGGGTGTCGAGACGCTCGACATCCGCCTCAGAGAGTTTCGTGTCAGCGGCACCATTCTCGTCGACCAATCCGTGAAACGCGATGAAGCCGTACTGAATACGGTGGTCGTCGAGGTCGAACCCACCCTGCTCTTTCCCTTCACCGGTCGCGATGACGCTCGTGAGACTGTTGTACTCCTCGTTCTCGGTTACAGGGTGGAGCGTCTTCGCGGGCGAGAACTGGACCGGCCCGGTGAAGTGGTCCGGGAGGTAGTCCTCGAACCCCTCGTAGCTCCCCTTCATGTCGACGCTCATCGTCGCGCCGAAATACCGCACGTCGGCGCTGGCGTCAAGGAACGTGCCGAATACTTCTTCGCGGAGTTCGGCCGCCTCATCGTCATCCAGATCGCTGAGGTCCCAGTCGTCGGGATCTAGTTCGCGCATCCGGTCGGCGAGCAGGTCTTCACGCGAGGACTGCTTGCCCGCCTCGTTTTTGACGTTCCGCACGTAGACGCCGTGGCCGTCGTCGTCTAGCTGGTCGCGGAGGTAGCGCTTCAGCCGGACGTCGGTCACGATCGCCTGCTGGGTCTCGGGATCGATTCGCGGCCGGTTCGCCCCGCTCAGGGGGTTCCCGTTCGGGTTGGCGTCGACGGCGTCGTAGCAGAAGACGATCTCGGATCGGTTCGTTACTGGGTCGTAGCTGTCGTCGGCGTATGTGTCGTCGGTCATGCTTCTTCCTCCTCGGTTGCGGGCTGGCCATCGGCCTGTTCGTCGTCGTTGCTCGCCCAGTTGTTCATCCCGTAGGCAACCCCGAGCGAGTAGTAGAATCGAAGGTCCGTTGTGTCGAGTTCCCAGTCGCCGTCGATATCGATCTGGGGGAGTGTCGTCACCAGCCGATCGACAACCTCGCTGTACATCGTCCCCGCCATATTGTTCTCCCGAGAGTAGACGATGTTCTTGTCGAGCACGTCGCTGGCAAGGCGCTTCAGCTTCGACTCTGTGACGGCCTTGATCGGGTACTGGTCGATTAGCGTCGTCGAGCGCCCCTCACTGACTTGCTGGTAGCCGGTTACTTGACCGACCAGTGCGCCGAGGAGGAAACTGCCACGCCGCTCGGGCTGATCCTCCGCGAGCGCTGGCGTCTGTTCAAGGAACTGTTCGAGCTTCGTCTCCCGAGCCGCAGCGACGTTCCCGCCGTCAGCTCGGGCTGGTGTGTCCTGTTGCATATCGTCTGTATGGTTGTGTGTCAACTGCCGCGGCTCTGCAACCGGTTTGTACGCGTCGCGTCCGGTGAGAAGCCCCGCTTCGGCGAGCGCACAGAGCTGTGCGTACTGTGCGGAGACACGGAAGCTCGGGAACTCCTCGCCCTCGTCCTCGAGCAGTCGTTCCACGTACTCTGTGAGGACCGTCTCGACATCAAGCGGTTCGCCCGAGAGCACAGCCACGAGCGCGCGGATCCGGTAGTCGTCGGCGCTGGCGTCATCGTCGTCGGCCGGCGCGAACGTCTGTTCGAAGTACCACCCAGTCGCGAGGGTGCCTAAGAGAGCGTGTTCGCTAGGTACGAAGATGTCCCAACTCTCTGGTGCTGGAAATGCTGGCCTGAGTTCGGGGGTGTCCCGTTCAGCGTCGCCATGAACGTCGAACAGCGGCGACTCCAGAACGTCGATATGGCTACCGATTAACTCCACGGGAGACATCAGTGATCCGTCGAGTGTATCGCCGAACACGTCGAATCGCTTCGTCTGGTGCTCCATCACGGCCGCGACGTAGAAGCGGAACCGCTCTCCGTACTCCTGTAGCGCCGGATCATTCTGGAACTGTTGATAGACGTGCTGAATCGGGGTCATATCCTGCTCCCGTACGACGGCATAGAGCATCCGATAGAGCTCTCGGGCCTCTGTCGGCTGTAATCGCCCGAAGAAGTACGGGAGGTAGTAGACGTTCGCTCCCATAGTGTAGTAGTCGCAGGCGTCGACGAACGTGCGCGCGTTCATCAGCGTCACGGCGACGTCTTCCGAGACTGGGTGCGTCCGCCACGCCTCGTCTGGATCGAACCCGGGGAACTTCTCGAGCTGCTTGCCGAGGAAGTAGTTCAGCGGATCCTCAGCTGTCCCGACAGTCGGGCCTCGATTGCCGGTGACGAGATCGGTTGCCTCACCGATGGAGTTCGTGGCCTCTCCCTTCGAGACGAGCTTCGATCGCTTGCGCGCTCGCATTGCTTCGTTGAACACCGAACTCGCCTCACCCGGGAGGAGATACTCACCGTCAGAATCGAGTTTGACTGCGACAGTCGTGAGCGCCGTGGTCTTCCCGTCGAGCTGTTCGTCGACGGCCGTCTCGATGCGTTCTCTAAGCCCCTCACTCTCGCCGAGTGCAGCGAGCGCGTCGACGATCCATCCGTCTTCGTGATCGGCGACAGCCTCTTGAATCACGTCGTCGGCCGCCCACGCGGTGAGCCGTTCGTGGAGATACTCCGCGACCTTCTCTGGCTCTTTGTTCTTGCCCGTTCGGTGGGTGACACTGTGGTCGAACCCTTTTGCGGCGTTAAACCACGAGTGGGCGACAGCCTCGACTTTCTCCTCACCGTAGCTCTCGACACCGATCGGTTGCTCGGGGTCGAGGCGGGGCTTGTTCCCACTCAGATCGATGCGGAGATAGAGTAGGCTCTCCGGTTCATCGAACAGGTCCGTGGATTTCTCCGGCGTCAGGTAGGCCGCGTACTCGCCACCCCCCGCGGTCGCAAGCGTGTACAGACGGCCGTAGACGTACTGGAGGTCGCGGAGTGAGGTGATCGGTCGATCAGGTAGCTCGCTTGCTAGCTTCTCGTCGTCGCTGTAACGCTTCTCGAACGTCGACGGCTCGGGGAGCAGGCTCATCCGTGGACCTCCGCCGCGGGTTCGCCGTACGGGTTGCGCTTCTCGACCAGGTTACAGAATCCCAGCCCCAGCGCGTTTCGTTCCCCGAGCCCGCAGTCCAGTGCGAGGTTGAGGTGGCGTCGATGGTCATCGTCTCTGACGGTGTAGTTGAACTGCCACTTCGAGAGCACGAAGGTTAGCTCCTGGTCTGCGGTTACCTGAATCGGGACGGCGAACGTCTTCAGTAGCTCGTATCCCTCGAAGAGATCGCCCGCAGTGTCGCTTGGGCCCGGAAGGTATTCCGGGCTGAACAGATCGTGTTTCTGGTCGAGATTCGCCTCGAGCTGCTCTCGCAGTGGCTCGATTGTATGTTCTGGCTGCCAATACACCGCCTCTTCGCCGGGGTTCTCAATTCCATAATCGTCACAACGCCATGGTGGGATGCGCACGAGGAGTCCAGTGCCAGTCTCGATCGTCCCGCTGCTCCCTGGTTCGCCGACATCCGGTGACAGTGACGTGAGTTCGTCGATATGGAACGGCATCTGGCCGATATTGAGCTCGCGATCGGCGGTCAGGTCTTCTGCAACATCGGCCAGTAGTTGCTCTTGGGGGGCTGAAATCAGCAGAGTTCGCTCGTCCCCTTCCTGCATATCTCCCGGCGGGAAGGGGTTACTGTAATTGAATCCCGGTGGGCGGTTTTCGTCATGATTCTGTTCGTACTCCGTACCCTGCAACGCTCGCCAGATCCGACCTCGGAGCTTGTGATGATACGCGTTGTCGTATGCGGCATCAGCGCGCGCGTGTAGCCGTGCTAGTAGTCTCACAGTGTTATGTCGATTTGGATACCGTTCCTATGTAATTATTCTTTTCTCCTGATGAGAAGTACATGCCAGAACCCACCTCACCGAAGTTCATCTGAAACTTGTGACGGTGTTGGCACCATACTGGTAACTTCAACCGCAGTTGCGTTCATCTGATACGAAGTGGATGCCTTGTCTAACCACAACCATCATGAGTGCTGGACGTGTACTCACCTATCGCAGTAGTTTCGGTGCAGTGCTTGCATACCTAGGGTCTGGAGTAGATATCAGGAATATCTACTCTCCTGAGGCAAGCATCATATTATTGGCTTCATCAACAGCCTATTTCCTCGGTGTCGACTTAATTTTTTCTACCAATATGGAAGGCTTTGGGTACCAGCACACTCCTGCTTCAACCTCACAAAGGCACGTCTAAAATGCGGTCTCGATTATGAGACGCCGGCGCTCATCAATCTCTATACGCTCTTGTCTGATGTGCAACGCAACGCTGGGGAGCTCCGGCAGGACGTGCGTGAGGTACTGCGCGGGCGGTTCCAACATAACCAGCCGGTCCACAGCCTATGGCTCTGTCCAACGGACGAGTCGACGCAATCGCTCGCTGAAGGATGACGATGAGGTCTTGGACATCCTCGAGGATGCGGGGATCCCTCGTGAGCGGATTCTGGCCGTCGATCGTGAGAAGGTCGATGACGCCCTGGACGTGACCGGTCTCTCCGAATCGGCTGTCTATGAGATCGAGGAGAGCGAGTACGTTCGGAAAGCCGACGTCGACCAGGAGCGCAAAGAGACGCGACTGCAGGGACTGAAGGATCAGTTGGCGCTGAGCGACGATCCCAACGCCGAGGAGCTTCGTCAGGAAGTCGACGAGCTTGAGCAGCGCATTGAGGAATTGACCGAGTTCAAACCCGGAAGTGAGGTCGGGTCGCGGTCATAATGCGTATACGAACTGTTTTTCTGGATCCGGATTAACCAACGAATCGGGCGAGAACGGCAGTGTGTTGGTTAATCGTCTTGCTCAGAAGACGTGCAGAGTCTAAGTTCGTAGATAATATGCAATGCAGTAAATGATATCATTGATGTCGTTGAGTGAGCATAGTTTATATGACCTCATTGAATTCATTGAGATATGTCCACATCAACGAAACACGTCGCAGTGTCGAACCAGAAGGGTGGAGTCGGTAAAACCATGGTTGCCATCAATCTCGCGGGTGCACTTAACCAGCGAGGCCATACCGTCCTCTTCGTCGACGTCGACCCACAAGGAAACGCCACTGAAGGGCTTGGTCTCTCCGAGGTCTATGAAGAGCCAGAACCGAACCTCCGATCAGTGCTCGTCTCACAGGACACAGCGTTACCCGAGATTATCGAGACACATCCCGAGATGGATCTCGTCCCTTCAAATATCGATCTGTTCAAAGGCGAAGCTGAACTCGTCACCGAGATGCAGGGCCGCAAACGTCTCCAGCGGGCCGTCGCCGACGTCGACGGAGGCTACGACTTCGTCATTTATGACTGTCCCCCTTCACTCCTCGTCTTGACTGACAGCGCTCTCCTTGCTGCACAGAACGTTCTCATTCCCGCCCTTGCAGAATCTACGTCAACCCGCGCTCTCGATATTCTCTTTGATCAAATCGACACGCTCGAGGCCGAGTATGAGACATCGATCACCGAGCAGGCGATCGTTGCGAACCGCGTCGAACCCGATGGCGAAGCCAAAGAGATGATGACGTGGTTTCAGGAAACCTTTGAGCCGGGGCTACCCGTCTTCGAGATACGGAAGCGTGTCGTCCTCAAGCGGGCGTGGAGTAATGGAGTCTCAGTGTTCGAGCACACCGAAGACTGCGATATGGAAGCCGAGTTCGACCAGCTCGCTGCTCACCTGGAGGACGCCCTATGACTGACGATAAGAAGACGGATCGACAGAACCGTATGAGTGAACGCTTCGGTAGCAGAGCCGAGCAGAGTGAGTCCGTAGAGGATGAAGAGACAGACACTGAGGAGGTACCCAACGACGACAATGAAGTCAATGACGTAAATGACATCAATGACATCAATGAGGCAGCTGAATCAGGCAAATCTACAACGCCCTCAACGACATCAAAGACGTCATCTACCTCAACGACATCATCTGATTCAAAGACCGTTCGTGAGACGAAGGCACGGACGTTCTACCTTGGAACGGATCGTTTGAAGCGGTTAGATCGGCTCTACAAAGAGATGTCGTTAGAGTACGAGATCGAATTTGAAGAGGATCTCCCGAAAAATGATGCGTTCTACGGTGCAGTAATCGACGCCGTCTGTAACCGGACGACAATAGAAGAGGAGCTCGGATTGGCTGACGACGCGGAAGAAGAATCGACGTAGCCACGATCCAGCGGGGTGACCGCCTATTCGTCGACGACAGTCCCAGTATCGCTCTCGATTGTCACGTGTCCAGCCCCGACGGCGTTGATCGCGCTGTTCAACTCGAAAATCTCCTGTGTGACCGGGCTGTCGAGATTGAGTTGATAGCGTTTCCCGTTAGCGACAGCTTGGACGATCCCATGTTCGAGGAGCGTACCGAGATGTGCACGGACCGTGTGGCGACTTACACCTGCTGCTTCAGCCAGTTCGCTCTTCGTGAATTCACGGTCCGAGGCCGATAGTAGGGTATCGATGATGAGGTGAAGGCCCTCGGAGCTATTCTTCATGAGATACAGCCAGCCGCTCGGATGTTCGTAGCGGAGCTCTTTCGTACTCAGCTCTTGTGAAGCACATTGTTGATGGAGAGCTGTCTTGCGATTTCATCGTGAATTGAGCGAGACGAGCACTAGGTCGTTGGGCGGTCAGACAGTCAGTCTCTGTCACGGCTTCCCTGTGGAGAACTGTATCAACAATCACCTACGGAAGAGCGTAGTGAATAAGCCGGTGTCGACGAAGAAGCAAAAGCACTCGGCGATAGAGGTCGGATCAGCTGGCGGCCGGTGAGAATAGGCGCGGTCCGGGACCAACATCACGAACCTCAAGCAACATAGCGAGATGAGACTGCAACAGTAACGACCTCGCTTGCCGGACAACACCCCCACCCCGGATTTCAAATGAAATCG
Source organism: Haloplanus natans DSM 17983 (assembly GCF_000427685.1). NCBI lineage: Archaea > Methanobacteriati > Methanobacteriota > Halobacteria > Halobacteriales > Haloferacaceae > Haloplanus > Haloplanus natans. Next base: position 18,544 of record NZ_ATYM01000004.1, on the reverse strand, counting down.
GTTCCAGAGGAAGGGGTGGGTTGGTTCGGAAGGGAACTCGGTTGACTGCCTGAGAAAGACAATTGTGCGGTAGCGAGTTTGTGTTGCACGAAATTCAGGTTTTAGATTTCGTGTGGAAACCAGCTTACTTTTCGCGCCATTATATATTTTACTATAACGGTAAAGTAGTAGTAGTAGTGAAGCTGTGAAAGACGCAGTTTCGAGAGCTAGAACAGCTACCGATCACAGCTCGATGAATCCTAGATGCTTGTTTATATACTCTCTACTAGAACAGCTACTCTGTTCCTCCTCGACGACTTACTTACAATGCTTCTCGAATGCCTACGAGAGCAGCACCATATTTCGAATGACTTCCCATTTACAGAGCCTCTATCCCGTGATTATCCGACTTTCGTGGTACTGTTCTCTCTCACGCATTGGCTATACGGGGCTTCTACTCTTTGGAGAATTCATTTGAAATCCGGGGTGGGGGTGTACGTACCACTCTAACCGAACCAGACGATACCAAGATTTCATCTGAAATTCGGTGTGGGGTCGGGTAGTTTCTCCGTTTAATCTGTCCACACGAGAAAATCATCCGAAATGCGGTGTTACGCAAACGTGTTCTCAGTGCTGATCGCCGAACTTGGTTCGAGAACGAACCAGAGGAATGAGGCCGGTATTCGGCCAAATCCGAGCGACCAATGGGACCGAGGGAAAGAACTAAGTCGAATTCATTTGAAATCCGGTGTATGGCTTCAAGCGAGGAGCAGACGAATACACTCGGCGATTATGCTGCCGAACACGGGGCCGTTGCCTACTCTCGCTCCAAGTCTCGCGATGATCCGCTTTCTGTCCTCGACGAGGAAGATCCGATTTTTGCCAATGAAGATCTGCTCCGTATCGACCACATCCCGGACCACGACAAAATCGTCGGTCGAAACGACCAGATCGAGACCGTTGCTCGGCGATTCAAACCGACGATCGACGGTGGCTCCGGGAAGGGCACACTCCTTCTGGGCAAGTCCGGCTCCGGAAAAACACTCGTCACTCGGTACGTCAGTCGTGAAGTCGAAGAACGAGGCGCAAGCAATGACGTTCGCATTGGCCGTGCAATCATCGACTGTGCCCAACGCCGTTCGGAGGTCCAGACGATTATCCATCTCTCGAAGAGCTTGAATGACTCTGACAAAACGGGCGTGGAGATTCCACAGTCGGGCATCGCGACGGGAGCCTACTACGATCGTTTGTGGACGGTTATCGACGAGTTATACGACGCCGTTATCGTCGTTCTTGACGAAATCGACCGTCTCGCACCCCCTGACGACGCCCAAAATGTCCCTCCTGAGGAGGCTGATGATAGCAAACTCCTGATGCAGTTGTCCCGGGCTGGTGAGGAGAATGATGTTGAGGCCAGCATTACAGTCGTCGGTATCAGTAACGACCTCAAATACGGCGACCGGCTGGACACTCGTGTTGAGAGCTCGTTCGCTCCGGACGAGATCGTGTTCCCAGCGTACGATGCAACCCAACTCGGCGACATTCTGAACCGACGTTGCGACGCCTATCATGACGGTGTCCTCTCGGACGACGTCATCCCGCTGTGTTCGGCGTTTTCTGCACAGGAGCATGGTGATGCACGACGCGCGATCGACCTCTTTCGGCTCGCCGGCGAAATCGCTCGTGACGACGATGCGGACCACGTCCGCGAAGAACACGTCCGCGCTGCCAACGATGATGCCGAAGTGACACGGATTCAGGATCTGATCCGCGGGTGTCCGACGCAGGCGAAGGTTGCAATTGCCGCGCTCGCCGCGATGGACGAATACACGAACCAGTCTCAGTTCAAAGCAACCGAAATGTATCAAGTGTATCGCGAATTCGCCGACGCGATTGATATGAATGTCCTCGGGCAGAAGCGGATCACCGATCAGCTTCGAGAGTATGAGACGCTGAAAATCATCGATATGACCCGAACGAGTGACGGATATCGAGAAGGAACATACCTTCAGCTCTCACTGTTGGACGAGGCGAGTCTCTTGCTTCAATCGATCGGCCTCGATGATCGATGCTCAGAGATTCCTATAGATTCCCGAATGCGCCAACGGCTCATCGATATTGTCGGCCGCTAGATCTGGACGGCCGGTGTTCCTCTCGATTGCCCCGTTCGATCACTGGTGCTACCTTCCGGACTACCTCGAGTCGCTCGCCGTTCCGTTCATAGCCTGCTTAACCAACACAACCGCCTATTGTCTCTATCTGTTGGTTAATACCAGACCACGTTTCCAGTGAACACCCCTCGTTACGAGTGAGTTCCCAACCACAGACAGCGACACGGTGCAAGGCATCGGTCGCCCAGTCACCGAAGTATCCTACCTTTCTACAGCGAGAGAGTCCCGTCGTTCACGACGGGCGTGAACCGCGTAAACTCGGTTACAGTACCGCTATGTTACTTTGTGTATCGGCCACTCAACGACGGGTCGTCTCAGCAGTCGCTACCAGCTCATCGATGAATGCAGCGAACAGCGAGTCAGGATCACGGTCAGGGTCGGTCGGCGGTTCCTTCCAGAATTCGACGTCGAACGCCTGCGCTGTCGTTGCCGATCCTTCTGTGGCGATCCGCATGAGAATCGCCTGCTGATAGATCACAATCGTTCGCTGGTCGTCGAGGTCGAGATATTCGATCCCAGCTGCCGCAAGCGCTGAGCGGAGATCGATGGGCTCGCCCAACGCATAGTGCTCCACCGGCGTATCGTCGCCCGTCATAGCGGTCACTACCGCCCGTCGGTACAAGTATGTCCGTTCCTCGTGTTCGCGTGCAGTTCTAGAGTGCGGTTCGTCATCGATAGCGATCACGGCTACAATCTCTCCATCTCCTGCTATCTCATTGCTCTCCTCGTCCCCCGAGGAGTTACACGAGTGGCAACGGAACGACGACTATGGACCAGACACCGGAAGCATTCCGCGCTGCGCTGTCGTCGGGTGATACCGCGCGCGTGAATCGTTCCATCGACGAGGTCGAGGACATGGACCTCGAGGAGCGAGCCGTGCTGTTCAACGACTGCTTCGAGCTGTGTCGTGATCTGTACGAGGGCGATGACGGCTATCAACGGCAGTCCGTGATTCGGTTTGCGGCCGCGCTGTACCCACGACTTGCGATTCGGACAGTCGGGGCCGACATCACCGATAACGCGTTGCCTGGCGAGTGGACACTCGACGACATTGCGACGCATCGCCGCCAGCTGCGAGCGCTCTATGTGGAGGCACTCGTCGACGACGACGGACGAGTGCGACGAGCCGCCGCCAAGGCGCTCAAAGACTTAGCGTTGTCTGCCGAGATGATCGGGGCAGACGATGAACTCCAGACGATGGTCGATGAGTTAGAGGCGCTTGCAGCGAAGCATGACGACGCCCCACAGAAACACATCGAAGAGGCCTACGAGAACGTCGCTTTTCACGCAGAGAAGCCCTGCGGTATCTACCGAATTTCAGGAACCGGTGGCGTGGTTGATGCTATCGCAAGACCGTCGTTCTGTTAACCAACACTGGCAGCCATTCCACTCTACTGTTGGTTAAGACAGTTCAGTCGGGTTCTTGGCCCGAGTCGGTGATGGGATACGCGTAGCCGTGGAGTCCAACCGTTGTTGCCACTCGCACCCGCGTCGTCTCACCCGGTTCGACGTCGGCGACGTGGAGTGTTTCGTCAGCCGGTGTGTACGCCCGATACAGGCCATGACGATCCGGTTGTGGGCTCCGGTCGTCGACTGTCACGGTGTATTCTTCGCCTGGTGAGAACGAATGCTGCCAGCGCCGCCACCACTTCTCGCTGGCTTCCAGCGCTATCGCAACCAGATTGTTGCCTGCATGCACCAGGATCGCCAGCCACCAGAGCCCTATCAGCCACAGATACAGGCTCAACAATCCGCTGACGAACACCGGGAGGGTTCCCCGGCGGTAGCGGCGTGGATTTCGGGTATGGAGGAACGCCCACAGGACTGACCCAGCGACCAACAGTGGGAGTTGAGCGACGCCCAAGGTTACCGCCAGCAGGTATGGGCCGCCGCGAAACGTGAGTTCCTCGACCACCGGCGCGATCACGACGGCGCGGACGCCTCGCTGTGTTGTTCGACGCCACCACTTGCGTTCCCAGTCGAGTCGGTCCTTGAGATCCGCAACCGTGTACGTCTCCGTCTCTCTCAAGTCGTCTTGGTGATCGCTGTGAAGGAACGAGTACCAGCCGAATGTATGCGTTCCAGTAATCTTGACAATCCAGTATTGGATCCGGCGGATGACGCGTTCAAGAACAAGCCCCGTGACAGTGAGTACGGCCCACGCTGCAAGGAGCCGTGCTGGGTAGACGACCTGTGTTCCTGTTATGGTCGGAGCCGAAATGCTCGGTCCGAATCCCATATCCAACATAGCGCCATCGGACCTGATAAATACAGTGAGTGGACGCCCTCGAAAGCCCTCGGCATCCCGCGACCGCGCGAGACTGCGTCTCGCTGGCCCTCGTTCGCTGCGCTCACGAGAACGCCGCTGCGCGTCTCGCTCCTTCGTCGCTCGGTGCTTGCGGGGTCGGGGGACGACCGAGTCGTCCTCGCCCTTTCTGAGTCCACCAGGAGATCAGCTGGTTCCTCGAGTGTCGGAATCGGTTAGCTAGGTGGGTCGTCGCGGCCCGCCCCGCTCGCCGCTGCCGCCCTCCGCGTCGCTCGCGACCGACCATTCCGGGCGTGCGGGCGCTCTCCGCACCGCCCGCGCCCGTTCCGGGCTAAAGTGCATCTGGTCTCGACGCCAGCATTAAGCGCGTTTTCGGTTGCGCCCCTCGCGGGCTTTCGCGTTCCAGCGCTTTGGGCCGTTCCGCGCGGCGAGTCACGCCACGACTCGCCGTGCTCACGACCGTCGCCCTGGACACGGACCCGCAGTCCGGGCCGGACACGAGAAACGGCTTAAAGCTGGCCGCTCGCTCCGGGCGGGTCGGCGCGCGGTGCTGGATGGTCGGACGTCTCGGGCGCGCTCTCGCTCGCGCCCAAGGGCGCTCGCGAAGGCGCGAGCGAGAGCGCGCAGACGAGTCTGTCGGGTTGTCGTCGTCGAGAAATCCGCGATGTTGTAGCATCGCGGTCGGGCGCGTGAGCGCCTTCAGGTTCGGTGCAAGAACCAATGTCAAGTACGAGCTTTGTACGGTATGAATCTTCGGTCGAACAGGCATCCGAGAACAATGAGGCGTCCGAGAAGTCGGTCGTCGAGCGAGAGCCAGCGGCCCGGTCGGCGTGCCCGGAGTGCGAGGGTCGAGTTGTGACCCACGATGAGGAGTCGTTCTGTACGGACTGTGGCCTGGTCGTCGCGGCCGAGTGGGTCGATCGGAGCCCGACGCTGGGCGATCTGGGGATGATCGGGAACGCTGAGCAGAGCATCGAGACGGTGGACCCGCTGCGGACGGACAAGGGCCTCCACACGAAGATAACGAAGAGCACTGACGGACACGGAAATCCGCTCAGTAACAAGCAGTGGAAGAAGTTCCAGCGTCTCCGGAAGTGGCACAAGCGCTACCAGTTCGGTGAGGGTCGCAAGCGGACGAAGCGGCTCAACGAGGGGCTGCGCGATATCGAGATGATCGGCGGCAACCTGGGGCTGCCGGGGCACGTCGTCAAGACGGCGGCACGATACCTCCGACGCGCCTCAGAGGCGCGGTTGGCCGGCGGGCGGATGGCCTGGGAGGCACTCGCGGGCGGTGCCATGCTCCTCGCAGCGCGCGAGTCGCGGATTGAGCGCGAGGCAATCGACGTCGACGTGGCGACCTACACGAAGGCACCTCACGAGCGGGTGTGTGCTGCGGCGCGGAAGATTCGGTGTGAACTCGGGGTCGACACTGTCTCCGTTACCCGACCGAACGCGGTGATGACGGTCGTGGACGCGCTCGATGACGACGCCATCCCGGGGAGTGCAGCCGTGCGGACGTGGCGGCTGGCACACCACCTGATGAAGCTGGGCGATCAAGAGCCGGTCGGGCCGGGGACGTCGCGGCTCACCATCGCGGCGGCGGCACTCTATGGTGCCGATCGGTTGACGCCTCAGAAGCATCTCACCCACAAGCAGGTTGCGGCGGCGACCAGTACGGTCGTGCCGACATCGACGAGCCGGATCAGCCGGTACAACTGCGAGCTCGTCGACGCCTACGAGGCCAGACACGGAACGAAAGACCCGGGTGTCATCCTCGACCAGGAGCCGGACACCCTGCACTGAGCGAACTCCTCCCTCGTTTTTTCTTGCGACCACCGCCCAGTAGACGCCCCACCTCCCCACCCTCCGCTCCCGGCCTCCCTCCGGTCGGCCGGCAGCCACAACCTGATAACAGCATCTACTCATTCTTCGCTATGCCTACACTGGTCAATACAGAGTGCACACGCACCGTGATGCGTAACGATTTCTCTGAACTCTATCAGAAGACCGGTGAAATATGTAGAGGATGAAGTTAGCATATGCGTCAGGCAAATCCGAGAGGAATGTCGATATCTGTCGTAAACTATGACGTTTACCGGATGGCGTGACACACCTCAAAGGGGGAAATATTGCCGTACGTCGAACAAAGAGGGCAAGCAGAGGCCGAACAGACAGTCGCCAGGGGGATAGCGGCAGACATGCTGGGATTCATTTACCGTGAGACGGCCAAGTTCGATAGGGATAAATCGACGGCCTATTTGCTATGTGATACTAGTTGACCTAGCTAATCTCTTTGTCTAGGCATCCTAGTGTCGGTTATTCGATTCGTGTGTTTTACTATCTGATAATACAATCCTGAAGACATGGCGTTAGATGACTTCCGAACTGAGAAGGTGTCGACGTTAATTATGGAAGACATCCGCGACCGTGTAGAAGAACTACTCCCGGTCCACACGCGGGAACGGACTAACGGTTACAGTTTCTACCCCGACGGTAAGGGACGAGGTAGCCTGTTCGCGGCGGTGACGCCGGGGCCGCGTGTATACGTTGATCCATCGGCAAAGATAAGCGTCTACGGCTCAACCCCCGAGGTTATTATCGGAGACTCCAACTTCGACAAGACGGAAAGTTGGGACGGGAGTTTCAATTATTCTCGTATGCTTGACGAAGAGGACGAGATACCAGAAGAAGTCGAAGAAGCTCTCGTCGAATCGTACAAGCTTGTCACCCCTCTTAATAAATAATCCACGACCCCGTCCACGAACAGAGGTTCTCAACCAGCCCTATTTGATTGCTTCTCATCGACGCTCCGGTTAGGGACGTTGAAGCCCTCACAATTGCAGGATCAAAACGGGGAGCTCGTCGTCGTCCGAACAATCGTAATTATCTGCAAGATATGCGCTCTGTATCTCGCACGGTTATCAGAACAGCTCTCTGAAGTGGTAGAATCTCCGGCAGCCAATAGGCACACCCACGTAGTGATAGGTTCGGCTCTGATATCCCTGAAACAAATAGCTGTACGCCCATTCAACGGCATCCTACAACCTCACTACCACTACTGTCACTCGTCGGTTGGTGGATAGCGGGTGAGCGCTGGTTTGTTGTTCCCAAGAGGGATGGAGCGAGTCACTGATGTCACCAACCCCATCGTTTACGCTCGACGTTGAGACAGCAACCGCCTTTCGCGACTGGTTATTCGAGACGGGTGTCGAGAACTATGCCGAGCCACAGATCGCGAACCCCCTCGCTGAACTCGCCGCTGCAATCGATGGCGAACTCCACGACAGTACGGAGTACGTCGCGATCAGCGCGTCAACGACAGCCTTCCCACCGACTGATCGCTCTGCTGGTGTCGACGATGCCGGGTCAGAAACACACTAGGAATCAGCGGAACCAACACGACCAGCTGACGCTGTCCCCGTCGACGACACTGACAGCGACCCCGATCGACTCTACGACAGTCTCCCCGACGACATGTGGCACGGTTCACCCGACCAGTCCGATCCAGGCCAAGCAGACACGGCACCTGAACACAACCAAGAGCCATCGTCGACAACAGCGCCCCACACGCAAGAAAGAGATAGTCGAATACCCGTTCGATATCGGACCTCGTACGAGTGTTCGGTGTGTGGGGCCCTCCGAGAGTTAGAGACTTCGTTGCAGGTCTGTGCGTTCGTCGACGACTGCGCTGGCTGTGGCGCCGTCGACGTCCGGTTCAGCGCGGTCGGCATCCTCGAGCCAGTCCACGACTCTCCGTAATTCCGCCTGCATCGCTACGATCGATTTCGAGGTCCGACCTCTTCGACGGCTCTCGAGGATGGAGGGAACCCGAGAGTGAGGACCACGTAGTTCCCAGACAGCGGCTCTTAATTGGCTGTGACACGAAGCACTAGCCATCTGAGATCTGACGATGTGGTCAAACGAACCCCGGTCGCTGCCCGATTGGATCGAGGATGCCTATCAGATCCTTGTGTCGGGGACGCTGGATCAGCAGACGGAGCTCTCGCAGGACCAGGCCAAGGACCTCCTGCTCGCTGCTGAGGACTTCCCGGATGAAACGGCTGATGCGGAGTACGTTATCGAACGGCTGCTCAACTCCGGGTGGCTCTACGAGGTCGATGGCGAACTTCGGATCACTGATCCGGAGCGCTAGCCGAGATCCCTGATCGCTCTCTAGTCACTACTCCGGTGTGCGCTCAAGCGCCCGCTCGAGCTGCGTCCGAATGGCTGTAAAACGGGTGATTAGGCCGCGCAGCCAGCCGTCGGGGACGACGACGATCGCCTCGCCATCGTTGAGGCGTTCGAGATCGCTTTCGACGATTGGATGGGTTTCATCTTGAAGCTCCTGCCGGCCAACCGAGCGGCCGTCGCGGTCGTGGACAGGGACGGAACGGTGCTGTTTCTCACGGCCGATCTGTGATTGCGCGTACTCAACACTCGCTGCATCGCCAACGCGCATGATGACTGATTGGACGAGGCCGCTCAACAGCGCGTTCGCCCGGTCTTTTCCGTAGGTGTCGTGGAGTTGTGCGACCGACTGCACACCGAGCAAGAGCTGGGTGTTTCGGCCCCGGCCTGCATTGATCAGGTCGCCGATCTTGCGGAGGCCAGGGAGCCGCGCAAACTCGTCGAGGACAAAGTACGTGTCCTGCTCGTTCGCGAGTGCAAACCGTGCCGCCCAGTCGATGAAGAACCGAAACGCGGGTTGGACTGCATCGCTCTCTGTAATCGGGAAATCCAACAGTAACGTCCGTCCCTGTGGATCGTTCATATACTCGCGAATCGAAAATTCGCCTGCCTCTGCGAAATCACCGCGGAAGAGGTCAGCGATGACTTGCTGGAAGTTCGCGTAGACGCCGGCCGCCTGTCGTTCCGAATCCGGGTCGATTGCCGACGCTGCCGCAGTGAGATCCGAATAGTCCGTGAGCCGCTCGTGCATCTCTTGCTTATCCGTCGACTGGACGAACGCCACGAGGTCGGCGTTCGTCGGTGTCGTATCGCTCGCCTGGGCTTCTCGATGAAGGTACGTCACGACGGCAACGAACAGTTGGCGGCCAGCTTGGCTGAAGAATTCTGACCCATCTGTGTGGGGAAACAGCGCCCGGCCGATTTCGTCGATATCGGCTTCGCGTTCGATTTCGGCGAAGAGATTCCAGTATTCGGTTGCGTCCGTCGACGAGAGGTAGATCAGGTTCTCGTGATCGTGGTCCTGTTCAAAGTTCTCCTGATATTCGCCTTTGTAGTCGAAGACAACGAACGGATCGCCAGTTCCGGCCTGCATCTGGTGAGTGAGGAGCTTGATCGTCTCGGTCTTCCCGGCGCCCGTCTCTCCGAGGACGAGAATCGATCGGTCCTTGCGGAGCGGGACAAACCGCGAGAGACTCATGCGATCACTTGCTGCAGAGAGGCCCTGAAACGGGAGGACGTAGTTCCCGTCGTCGATGATTCGACGGAGTTCGCGTTCCGTATCCCAACTCCGCAGTCGCTGGGCTGCATACACTGCGCTTCCGAGTACGACGACGAAGCCACCCACACGGAGCGGCGTGAACTGCTCGATGAGCGGCAGCGACAAGCCGGTCAGATAGCCGGCCTGATGAAGGAGGACTTCGGCGATCTGTGCGAGCAGCAGGACGTGGAACGCCCAGAACAGCTGGAGATGCGCTGGAAACAGCAGGACAGTGCCGACTGCGCCCACCAGATAGAACAGGGGGACGAGCCAGAGCGCGCGACTCCGGTGTAACCCGTCGAATTTGAAGTCGTAGAAATTCGCGCGTTCGAGGATGGCATACACCCAGGGCAACAGCAGTGCAGCCGTCATCACGGCCGCAATCTGGAAGAAAATCTCGACCTCGTCTTCTTGCCGGTAGTCCTTGCTCTGTGACTCGGAATCAGTACGGGCGCTCACGAGTCAGGCCCCTGTGCTTGTGCCTGCTCGGGGGCTGGTCCGGAGTCTTGTTCCTGGTCCAGATCCCGATCGGATTCAGTCTCTAGGTCGTGTGTGGTCTCGTGCTGCAACGTCTGTTCGAACTGGTGCGAGAGTTCCTTGGTGAGTTCGCGATGCTGGTCGTGGAACTGCTCTTGGGCGCGCTCGCGGAGCTGTTCGCAGTCCTCTTTGTCCATCCAGAGGTCGCGTTTCGTTCCAGTCAGTGCAACTTGGGCGTGTGGATGATCAGTATCGCGATGGATTGCATAACAGTACGTCGCTGTATTGCGGTCCTTGCAAAACTCGCTCATCACCTGCCGAGTGTACAGACTGAATTGGTCGTCAGAGAGGTCGGTGCCGTTCTGCGGCGAGATGATGACCTCCCGCTCGAACTCGTATTCTTCGGACTTCTCGATGAACGCCTCGATCTCCTCGTCGGACATCTCCTCGCCGGCGCGGTTCTCAAGCCCCTTCTCCTTATCCAGATACTCGACGAGGTTCCGCGCACCGTGCTCGCGGTAGTTGGTGTCCGTGAAGACCTTCATTCGCGATCACTCCGAAGTTTGGTGAAGAGGTCGCTGCCATCGTCCGCATCGCTCTCTGCATCGTCGGAGCCGTCTGTCGTCTCGTCGACGTCGTCTGGCGTGTCGTCGGTGGCCGGATCAGGCGAGTCGGGGGCTCCGTCGGACGTGGGCCGCTGTGTCGTGGTCGAACCAGTCGTGGTCTCAGCACTCGCCTCCGTGGCCGACGTGTCCTCACCCACCTCCTGGATACCTGTCTCGAGATCTTGGCGGATCCGACGAGCGCCCGTATCGAGCGCATCCTTCCGGACGTGCGCTGACCGATCCTGTTTCATCAGTTCGAAGTTGGCGATTGTGTAAGCACCGAACTTCGCGTTCATATCGCGGATCTCCTTGGCGGTCTCGACCATTTGCTCGGTGCCGACTGAGATCAGCTCCTGAATTCGCTCTTCAGCCCGGGCCTCTGAGGCTATCGCGTCCTGGGCGTCCTGCTGGAGCTGGCGGTCGATCATGTCGTTGATGATCCCGGACATGGAGGTGTCCTCCTCATCGGCGCGCTGTTTGAGTTCGGCCTTGCGTTCGTCCGTGACGTACACCGTAATCTGCGTGTCGCGCCCACCCACTTCAGACACTCCGAGCGATACTCGTTGTGATTGGTATGAGCGATCCGGTGGAGAAATCGGCAGTCGTTGTTCGCGGAAGGCGGGTGTGTGGCGGTAGAGGGCAAGCCAAAGCTGCACATTGGTCTGTGAAAAATCGCTGGACGGCAGTTTGTGGGGACCACATTGGCTGTATCTACTCCCACATTGGATTCCACCTTAATTATTATGCCCACAGTCGAGCTGCGAATAACACGGATACTGTAGCTCGAGTACTCCGAATACAATCGGAATGTGAATCGATTAACCAACAAACAGCCGATACAATCGGACTCGTTGGTTAAGGCGGTGCTCCGAGTGGTGTCGACTGTAATGACCAGCTTGATTCGCTAACTACCGAACCCAACGCTAGTCTTTTGTATGACTGTACCAAAGTAATGATAAAGGATAGTATGAGTAAGACAGAGTCTGAAAAAGTGGTGTCTGTATCCTCACGCGGGCAAGCCACCATCCCGAAGGAGTTCCGCGAGGAGTTGGGTATCGACACGCCCGGCCGTGTGAAGTTCATTCGGACCGAAGAGGGTGAGATCGTCGTTCGCCCCATCCACTCGGTTACAGACCTGCGTGGGGTTCTGGAAGGGAAAACCGACGAGCAGGGGCGCTCGGCAACCGAACGCCTACGGAAGGAACGTGCAGCGGACAAAGCCAGTGAAGAGGAGTTGCGGCAGCGCTACGCTGGTGACGACGAGGCTGACGCATGACGGACGGGGCAGAGATTCCCGAAACGATCGTCTTCGACGCCGAACCACTCATCGCCTATTTCTGCAACGAACCGGGGAGCGACACCGTCGAAACGTACGTTGACGCCGTTGAAGGCGCAGCAGACGGCTACATCTCGGCGATCAATCTCGCCGAGGTCCACTACATCGTCCGGGCGATTGACGGCGAGGAGCGCGCTGATGCTGTCGTCGACGTCCTCGAGGAAAGCGGCATCCGTCGCGTCGACACCGAACAGACCTGGGCGTCAGCAGCCGACTTCAAATTCCGCTACTCTCCGGCGCTTGGCGATGCTTTTGCGCTCGGGACCGCAGCGCACGTCGACGGGATGCTCCTGGTCGGTGCGGACGACGACTACGACGACGTCACCGACGTCCCAATCACTCGGTTCCGGACCGAACCGGCATAGATCCTGGTTCTCGTCCCATAGTGGCCGCTATGAGTGATCCGCTGTCCGCTCTTCGAGAAACTCTCGCAGTTTCGATTCGAACGACGATGGAGTAGCCCCGAACGTTGACGCTGCAGATTCGACCACTTCATCAGTCTCGGCTTCCTCTTGTATCGTTCCCAGTCCGTAGAGCACTGTGCGGACGACCTCACTGTAGAATTCCTCTTCGTCGTAGCAGAATTGACAGTCGTTTCGCCAGTAGTCGGGGACGAACTGCACACCGAGCGCCTGGTGTTTGGGACAGATTCCTTTGCGAACCTGCCCGATGTTTCGGAAATCGACCTCCCACGTTCCGTCAGGGGCGATCTCAACGACGAAGTACGCGCCGAGAAGCGCGTCTGCACCATGGTCTGCCGTTCGGTAGAGGAATGCGGTATTGAGAGCCTTGTTCTTGTAGCGACCGGTGTGTATATGACCAGAGAAGTATGCCTTCCCCGCGAAGTGTTCCAGCAGTTCGGGGTGCCAGTAGTGATTCACGAGGATTGTCTCGTCTTCGACTAGCTCGGGATTTTGCGTGAACGTCTCTCCAGCAACGGTGATACTGTCATCTTCGGGGATGAACGTCCCTGGAAGGTGGTAGTCTTGGAACGGCTGTTCTGGACCGATTGCCCCGTCCCGATTCCCCCAGATGTAGAGGAGCTCTCCCCGCTCGTGGAGCGTCTTGAAATACGGCGTGACCGCATCGAGCTGTTCCCGACCTTCGTCGACGCCATCGAACCACGCATTCGTAATATCGCCGACGTGAATTACGAAGTCGAATTCTTCGTCTTCAGTTCCGTCGACGACCCGTTCCAGAGAGTCAACGTCCCCGTGGTTGTCTCCCATACAGAGAAGTCGGAGCGTCTCAACATCGTCAGCCGCCATTGTTGGGTCTCCATAATCACGCAAGTGTATAGAAGACCACGTACATCGTCAAGGGAAGATATCACAACAGTGGTGATCGGTCTGAGTCACCGGCTTCCGCGTAGCGGTCCACAGGCTTATTACAGAGGAGCACCGGTATTTCATCAATGAGTCTCCACCCCGCTGGCGACGACCGCGAGGGCGACGCCGAGGACGGAGATCGTCCTGAGGTTCCTGAGGGCGTTCTTCGCGGCATTGAGGACATCGCCGAAGGGAATACAGCGAGCAAAGAGGACCTCGAGTCTCTACTGAAGTACTAACCGACTTTTCCTGAGGCAGATGTGAGCTACGTATCACTGTCGGACGAAGAGACGAAGGTCATCTTTGCTGGGGAAGCCGCTACAGATTTTGCTGCACTCGATGCCTCGGAACAGGAGGAGGTCATCACCCGGCTCCTGAACATCGTCACGAGCGAGGCACCACCCAGCTCGTTCATCTATGAGCGTATCGCCAACCTCGATATCATCACCGTCGGTGATCAGTGCCGATTGTACACCAAGGTCGTTGACGAAATCCCACATGGAGACACGGAGTATCATGTCATCTATCTCTTCTTCATCGATCCGTACCACGACTACCCCCACAAGGCGCTGGCAGCGTACAGTCCGAGTGCAGAGGCGAAAGCTGAGGAGATCACGGCGCTGGAGCAGGTGTCCGATGTTGAGCAATACTTCGCGGATCACGATGCGCTCGACGAGGACGATCTCCGCGATTTGCTCCCATAGCGTGCTCTGGAACCCGGTTCTCTCTGGTACAACCCTTACCCTCGTGCCCGGGAAACCGCTTCCCTCGCCGGCGTATCCTTCAGTTTCACCGATTTTCGCTACGTGTGGTCAGTGAACCATCGGGGGAACCGTAGGCGTCAGCCCAGCAGCGACGATGGCGTACGCCTGCTCCTGTCCACGGTCTTAACCAACAACTGCCGGTCTTCTGGGCCGTATGTTGGTTAAGTACTGAGCGCGAGCCCGCCGGCAACCGCCACACTGGCGACCACGGCACCGATCACGAGCAGGGCGTAGTTCGCTATCGGGTTCGCAGCCGTGACGACGTCGAGCGTGTACTTCTCGCCACGCACGGGCGAGAACGGACGGACACCGGTCGGTGTGAGTACGTCGGCGAGGATGTGAGCCACCACGGTGACGGTCCCGACGACGGCGCCGAACAGTCCCGTCCCGAGTGCGGCCAGCACCCCACGGGACGCCCCCAGTAGTAGGCCACCGACACCGACGACCGTGCCGACAGCGAGCGCGAACCACACGGTATGTGTTGGTCCTCGGTGTTTCACGCCGGGGATTCGTTGATCGACGTCGGGAAGCATGGCCCCGCCAACGACGACGGCACCACCGAGCACTCCGAGCGTGGTGTAGCCGAGCGCAGTCAGGATGAACACAATGGGTGCGTAGGCGACCAACGCCGCGCCGTAGTGGCCTTTTTGATGCACGGGTTAGTAGTCTTGGAGCCACTCTGGCCCGCCGTAGGCGTCGACGTAACACTGTTTGTGTGCCGGCTCGCCTCTCGGGTTCGGGACAGCATTCTCGAGCGGGACGGATTCACCGCAGAGGTCGCACTCAGCTGTATGCCCTGCCTGCCGGGCGTCCGGTGAGAGGTTCTTTGTCTCGACATAGAGCTCTTGGAGCGCCCGCGGCGTCAGCCGAACGAGGACTTTCTCGCGGTCATCCTCATCTCGCTGCTCCGGTGTGTACGTGAGCACCCAGTTTTGCCCTTCTTCGCCGTCGCCGCCCGGCCCGAGCGAGATCGTCTGTGCGAGTTTGTCCGGAACGTAGTGCCACTCGTTGTCCGCGAATCGCGGGTAGTGGCCCTTTGGTCGCGGGTCCTCGGGGTCGACGTCGTCTTCGGTCATGCGAGCCCGGCCTCCTCGAAGGCATCGTTGACGACGTCGGCGGTCGGCGCGTTGAGGTAGGGTTCGATGGCCTGGAAGCTATCCCAGCCGCCGACGGCCATCACGACGCGAGGATTCATCTGGCGGTCGACGAGGAGTCGCTGCGCGAAGCGTCGGCGGAGATCGTGGGAACTCACGTACTGGTAGTCGTCGTCGCCGGTTTCGGCGGCCGCACGCTCGGCCGTGCGCTTCACAACGTCGCGGACGCCGCGCTCGGTGAGATCGATCAATAAATCGTGTGGCGCTATATCTTCGGCAGTCTGGTAGCGATGAACGTCGCCCTCGACGTCCGCGGGGAGGTAGGCATCACGGGGCTTCCCGCCGTTCCCGGTCGTGTCCTTCCCCTCTGGAACCCGGAGCCGGTAGTGATCGCCGTCCGGCGTGCGTTTCACGTGCTCCGGACGGATCTGCGGAATTTCGAAGGCTCGGAGGCCGACGTAGCCACCGAGTTGGATGATGAGATCGTCGCGATGGTTCGCAGCGGCCCGCCGCAGCTCTTCGAGTTCGGCGTCGGTCATCCAGACCTTGTATTCGTCCTGCTTTGCGGTCGCTTCCAGTCGCATAGTATCTTCTAAAACAAGCTTACACTAAATATCTGTCGAGCATCAGAAACGGTGGTGTGTCACCCCCTGATTAGGCCGCTTGAGCGGAGAATAGCAGTGTTCCAGTGACGACTTCTCCAATAAGTCGGCATTAGGGACAGAGTGTACTGGATCAGCCGGATCGTTCTCCTCCGAACAGCCAGGTTCATAGCTCAGCCATCACAGAGACGCACATATGGCTCAGACTACCTTCGATGAAACCCCACGAGGGTACGTCTGAAACGGCCGGGTGCTATTCATTCGCGGGTCAGTCATCGGCTTCAACCCCACGAGGGTACGTCTGAAACCTCGCTTCGGGATGGTCACAATCAGCTAACATGGTATGCTTCAACCCCACGAGGGTACGTCTGAAACTGATACTATGACACGTTCACTGTCGCGCACCCACGACGCTTCAACCCCACGAGGGTACGTCTGAAACCGGGGCGAGCTGCCGGAACTGCAGGGCGCGCTCGTCGCTTCAACCCCACGAGGGTACGTCTGAAACTAGTAATAGGTGACGCACCTACTGGTAATGATGGCTTCAACCCCACGAGGGTACGTCTGAAACACGGGCGCATGGTGAGATTCATGCCTCTTACATAGGCTTCAACCCCACGAGGGTACGTCTGAAACCGTTCCCAACGACGGGAGCGGATTCGAACCACAGACCGCTTCAACCCCACGAGGGTACGTCTGAAACCGCGCTTTGCTCCGACCCCGTCAGCGTCCCGTTGCTTCAACCCCACGAGGGTACGTCTGAAACGGCCGACTTGTACGTCCGCACGTCCGAGGCGGCGCTTCAACCCCACGAGGGTACGTCTGAAACGCGGGCTCAAGAATACGTCGACCCACAGGGTCGGCAGGCTTCAACCCCACGAGGGTACGTCTGAAACCCTGTAAATCGTCGATATACCCCGGCGGTGGGGTGGCTTCAACCCCACGAGGGTACGTCTGAAACACACGTACGTCTGCCCGAACGACGAGTGCGATGTCGCTTCAACCCCACGAGGGTACGTCTGAAACGGCGCGGCGGCCAACGGCGTCCGCGACGCGGGTGAAGCTTCAACCCCACGAGGGTACGTCTGAAACGGCACGGGCTAAAGACGCCTGTTTGTCGCGTCGAAGCTTCAACCCCACGAGGGTACGTCTGAAACCGGCGCGAGCCGCCTCATCGGCATCTCCTGCGAGGCTTCAACCCCACGAGGGTACGTCTGAAACGTGCGTCGCGGCGGATCTGCTCCTCGACCGAGGCCTCGCTTCAACCCCACGAGGGTACGTCTGAAACCGCGGGGCGGGACAATCCCCTTAGCAAGTGTGACGCTTCAACCCCACGAGGGTACGTCTGAAACCGCGCTCCACCTGATTGAACGGCTCGCGTACAAACCGCTTCAACCCCACGAGGGTACGTCTGAAACCGCCCGTCGGGCGTCTCGAACGCGACCTTCTCCGGGCTTCAACCCCACGAGGGTACGTCTGAAACGACTGCAGAACGTTTCCATACCGATGGCCACCTACGCTTCAACCCCACGAGGGTACGTCTGAAACGCCAGCGGGTATCTGGCGGCCCAAAACAACACGGGGCTTCAACCCCACGAGGGTACGTCTGAAACCGGGACGACGTCATGATCGAGACCTCCCAGGCTGAGCTTCAACCCCACGAGGGTACGTCTGAAACTATTTCCCAAGTCTCAACATTCAACCTTCGGGTTTGGCTTCAACCCCACGAGGGTACGTCTGAAACTTCGAACCCGCCGCCGTACTGCGATTATTCCGGGAGCTTCAACCCCACGAGGGTACGTCTGAAACTCCCGTAAATAATGTCATGCAGGTAGTCATAGCCACGCTTCAACCCCACGAGGGTACGTCTGAAACGAGAGACAAACGTTATCCCCGTGAGACGATGACTGCTTCAACCCCACGAGGGTACGTCTGAAACTCCGCCATTCGTCGGGGTCCGACCACGACACGCCGCTTCAACCCCACGAGGGTACGTCTGAAACGCTGGGCAAGAGACAATCAACTTGTCAAGGTCAGAGGCTTCAACCCCACGAGGGTACGTCTGAAACGTCGCGTATCTCCCGGTCGTGGTCGGTCGGCGGTCGGCTTCAACCCCACGAGGGTACGTCTGAAACGCCGGAGTAGGGGGAGTGTGGCGACGATGGCGACGCTTCAACCCCACGAGGGTACGTCTGAAACCATGACCCCGGCGGCGAGCGGTAGCAGTGCCGAGGGCGCTTCAACCCCACGAGGGTACGTCTGAAACGGCTACCGCGGTCGTCGTCGCGAGAGGGTGTAGTAGCTTCAACCCCACGAGGGTACGTCTGAAACAAGTTGTGGCAGCCGACGGCACGATTATTAAACCGCTTCAACCCCACGAGGGTACGTCTGAAACACTCCGGCGGCGGGCTTGGAGGTAGCAATGCAACGGCTTCAACCCCACGAGGGTACGTCTGAAACAGGCGGTCGCGGACCG